>DATCXD010000326.1:0-8717 GCA_036566005.1 Micromonosporaceae bacterium
TTGCCCTCCTCGATGAGGTCGGCGTCGAGCCGCTGCGGCGCCGGCATCGCATCCGCCCACGGATCGGTGCCGCCCAGCAAACCGAGCGCCGTGTGAATGGTGAAGTCGGACGGCGCTATCCGATCGAGATCGTCCCAGGACACCGGAAAGGACACCGGCACGCCGGGTCGCACACGCGGGCTGTACGCCGATGCCACAGTCGCGCCACCGGCGCGCGTCGAGTCGAGGAAGACCTTGCCACCGCGGTCCTCGCGGATGAACGCGGTCGTCGCGAGTGCCGGGTCCAACCGTTCCGCCCGCGCTGCGATGGCCCGGGTCGCGGCGGCCAGCTGGTCCCCTGTGGTCTGGCCATCCACGGGTACGAACACGTGCAGGCCCTTGGCGCCACTGGTCTTGACCGCGCCGGCGAGGCCGAGATCGGTGAGCGTCTCGCGGATCAGATAGGCCGCTTGCACCGCGAGGCCGAACGCATCGGGCGACGGTGGATCGAGATCGAGGACGAGATGCGTGGGGCTGTGCCACTGTCCGGCCCGCACCAGCGTCGGGTGGTACTCAACGGCCCGCTGATTGGCGAACCAGAGCAGCGTCCGGCGATCGTTGCACAGCGCGTAGGCAACGTCCCGCTGCGAGCTCTCGGCCCACATCGTGACCGTACGCAGCCAGTCGGGTGCGTACTTGGGCACGTTCTTCTGCATGAACGACGGCTGCCCCGGGCGCACACGCATCACCGACAGCGGCCGATCGCGCAGGACCGGGATGATCCGGTCGCGAACCCCGTCGAGGTAGTCGACAAGATCCCGCTTCGTCGCACCGGCGTCGTCGAATAGCGCCTGATCGAGGTTCGTGAGCGCCACACCGTCGCGTTCCTCGCCGGTCGCCGCCATCTCGCCCCCGCCGCATCGATCGGGCCCGGTCGAAAATTCGGGCTATCGATCGAGGCTAGCGGAAGTGACGGAACACGAGTCGCCGGCTGGCGATCCGCCGCGCCCGCCGTGGTGGGCGCACCCCTCGCTGCAAGATCCGTGATCTTGCAGCGAGAACGGCCTATCCGCTCCAAGATCAGACACCTGCTGCTGCAAGATCACGGATCATGACGCCTTGCGGTCACGATCGGCGGGTTCGCGGCCAGACCCACACTGGTCGGTGTGGCCCGCCAACTGGGCTCCGGGTCGGAGCCGGCCGTCGCACACCGAAGCGTGCGCGACCGGTGATCCGGCTCAGTAGCGGTAGTGGTCCGGCTTGTAAGGCCCCGCGATGTCCACGCCGATGTAGTCGGCCTGTTCGGCGCGCAACTCGGTCAGCCGTACGCCGAGGGCATCCAGGTGCAACCGCGCGACCTTCTCATCGAGGTGCTTCGGCAGCCGATGCACCTCACGATCGAACGCTTCCGGCTTCGTGAACAGCTCGATCGCAGCGATTGTCTGATTCGTGAACGAGTTCGACATGACGAAGCTCGGGTGCCCGGTCGCGTTGCCGAGGTTGAGCAGCCGACCCTCGGACAGGACGATGATCGCGTGCCCGTCCGGGAACGTCCACGCGTCCACCTGCGGCTTGATCTGGGTCCGCTGGATGCCTGGCACGCGGGCCAGACCGGCCATGTCGATCTCGTCGTCGAAGTGGCCCACGTTGCCGAGGATGGCGTTGTGCTTCATGCGTTGCATGTGCGATGCCAGCACGATTCCGGTGTTTCCGGTCGTCGTGATGATCACGTCGGCCTCGTCGACCACGTCTTCCAGACGTACCACCGCAAGGCCGTCCATCGCGGCTTGGAGCGCGCAGATGGGGTCAATCTCGGTGACCACGACGCGCGCACCCTGGCCGCGCAGCGCTTCCGCGCTGCCCTTGCCGACGTCGCCGTAGCCACACACGACCACGAGCTTGCCGGCCAGCATGACGTCGGTGGCCCGGTTGATGCCGTCGACGAGCGAGTGGCGGATGCCGTACTTGTTGTCGAACTTCGATTTGGTCACCGCATCGTTGACGTTAATCGCCGGGAACAGCAGCTCACCGTCGCGAGCGAGCCGGTAGAGACGGTCGACGCCGGTCGTCGTCTCCTCGCTGACCCCCCGAATGTCGGGCGTCATCCGGGTGAACCGCTGGCCGTCCTCGGCGATGCTGCGGGCCAACGTCGCCAGCAGGGTGCGGTAATCGTCGGAGTCGTCGGCCGCCGCCGGTGGCACTTCGCCCTTCGCTTCGAACCGCACGCCGTAGTGCACGAGCAGCGTGGCGTCGCCGCCGTCGTCGACGATCAGGTTGGGTCCGAGGCCGCCCGGGAATCGGAACAGCTGATCGGTGCACCACCAGTAGTCCTCGATCGACTCGCCCTTCCAGGCGAACACCGGCGTGCCGGCCGGCGCATCGACGGTGCCGTTGCGCCCAACCACGACGGCGGCCGCGGCCTCGTCCTGGGTCGAAAAGATGTTGCACGACACCCACCGCACGTCGGCGCCGAGTTCGACCAGGGTCTCAATCAACACCGCCGTTTGTACGGTCATGTGCAGCGACCCGGCGATCCGCGCGCCACGAAGTGGCTTCGTGGCAGCGAATTCGCGCCGGGTGGCCATGAGCCCGGGCATTTCGTGTTCGGCCAGGCGGATCTGGGTCCGGCCGTAGGCCGCGAGGGCCAGGTCCGCGACCGCGAACTCGACTCCGTTGACGTTGTGGAGATTGGCGTTCATGTGTCTTCCTCACTTCCCGGATCGGGTTCGGCGAGGTCCACTGACACCGTCGTACGCGCGCCACCGATCGCACGCTCACGCAGTCAGAGTGGGCCGGCGTGGCCGACGACGACATGCGTAAAGCGCGACGAAGGGTTAGTCGGCAACGATGAGCAGGAAACTCGCCTCCGAATAGACAGGAGGCGCCCTTAACGGGTTAGTCAGGAATCGAGCGTGGCGGACCTGGTCCGTCGCAGCGCCCCTCGACCCTGACCGCGGCGTTACACCGCGATGTCCTGACGGTACCGTCGGCCCGGTCACGGTCGCAACCGAATCCCTCAGGCGGGCCGTACGGTCAGCTGACGCCTTCGAGGGGCCGCGACGCCCCCGAAACGGGCTGGCGCCGGTAGGTTGCTCGGTATGAGCAATTCGTTGGCGCCGAGCCAGCTCAATCTCGTGGTGCGAGACCTATCGCGGAGCATCGACTTCTACCGGCTGCTCGGCTGGCCGGTCGGTGAGCCCGCTGGCTCGCACGTGGCGATCGACTTCGGCGAGGGCCTCACCGTCGAACTCGATCAATACGATTTTGCCCGGCAGTGGAACAGCGGCACGCCCATGTTGAACGGTGGCAGCGCGGTGCTGTCGGTGACGGTCGCCGAGCGGCCCGACGTCGACGCGCTCGTCGACCGCATGGCGGGTGCGGGCTATGTCGTACGCCAGGTGGCGTACGACACGTTCTGGGGGTCGCGGTTCGCGGTGATCGCCGATCCGGACGGCTATCAGATCGGCATCATGAGTCCGAGCGTGGCTGAGCATCGGTTCTGGCCGCCGAGCGATGCCCCGACGACGTGACCGAGCGTCCCTCCGGTGCACGAGATCACTGACGCGGGGACGGCGCGGCGGTTTGTGACCGACCACTATGGTGCGCGACCGCGTCCGCACAGTGCGAACGCGGTCGCGCGCTATTGCTGGAGTTCTCAGCCGATCGCGATCCGACCGTCGGTCGTGTACGTGAACGGGTCCGGCAACGTACCCACATAGGCCACGAGCGGGACCAGTTCGGAGTCGGCCGTCTGCACGATGTTGCTCGCGCCCTCCAGAACTGTGAATCCGTCGCCGCCGCCGACCATGAACGAGTTGGCCGTGCCGGTGTAGCTCGTGCTGGTGTCGTTCAGGATCGGTGTGCTGTTATCGCCGGCCGGGCCGGCCCACACTCCGGTGATGGTGCCGGATCCCTGGCTGCCTGTGTAAGTGAAGTGCAACCCGGAGATCTGCATGATCCCGCCGGTGCCGGTGGCCAGTTGCTGTTGCAGCAACGCCCATACCTGCGCGCCGGTCAGGCTGAACGTGTCTACGACATCGTCCTGGAACGGCTGCATCGTGAACAGGTCGCCGTAGGTGACCTGGCCCGCGTGCAGACCGGCCCGCACGCTACCGGTGTTGACGAACGCGAGATCGGTGTGCGCGTAGAAACGTTGGGCGTCGGCGATCAGATCCCCGGCCGGCGACTCGCCGGCGGCGGTCGACCCACCGTCGCGCTGCGACGGCACGTCCGCCGCAGCGGTGTTGATCACCTGCTGAGTGATCGGATTCGTCGCCGTCACCGCGGCGTCGACGATCTTCTGCACCTTCGGATCCGGCGTGACGGCCGGCGCGGACGGATCCGTCGACAACGGCGGCGTGTTCTCCCAGACCGGACGGATCGACGCCCAGGTCGCGGCGATCGTACGGGCGTGGCGATCCATCAGCAGATGGATGTCGTCGTAGGCCCGCGTGAAGGAGGACGCCTGCACGACGAGGGTGTTGTTGACCCGCGTGTCGATGACGGTGTGGCTGTGCCCGCTGATCAGCACGGATACGGCCGGATCGAGGTGCTGTGCGATGTCGTTGATCCGGTCGTTGACCGTGCCCACAGGGAAGGTCGACTGGCTGCCGCCCTCGTGCACGACCGCCACGAACGCGTGTACACCCGATTTCTCGAGCTGCTTGACGACACCGTTGATGGCCGTCGCCTCATCGATGAAGTGAACGCCGGTCGTGCCGCCGGTGGTCACGATCGTCGGCGTGGTGATCGTGGTCGCGCCGATGAACGCGACCCGTACGCCGCCGATGTTCTTGATCGTGTACGGCTGCAACAGCGGCTTGCCGGTAACGTCGCTGATGACGTTGGCGTCGACGACCGGGAAGTTCAGCTTGTTGAACGTGATGGACGGATCCACCGTGGACTGGCCACCGTTGACCTGACGCAGCATCTCCGTGACGCCGCGGTCGAACTCGTGGTTGCCGAGCGTCCCGATGTCGATGTTCATCGCGTTGAGCGCGTCGAGCGTCGGCTTGTCCCGCAGCAGACCGGATGCCGGCGGGCTGGCGCCGACCATGTCGCCGGCTTCGACCGTGACCGTGTCCTTCGGATCGGTGGCCTTGGCCTTCTTGAGATAGGTCGACAGCGTCGCGATGCCGCCGGCGACATCCTTGACCCCGGTGTACGGGTCCGTATAGGTCAAGCCGTTGTCGGTGAGGTTGCCGTGCACGTCGTTGAAGCCGAGGAGCTGACCGGTCGAGTAGCGGTCGCCGCCCTTCAGGATCGATGTGAGCACCTTGCCCTGGGCCTGCAACGGCGGGTTGAAGCCGCCGAGGACGGCGAGAGTCGGCGCGAGATCGATCGCCTGCACGCCACGCACCGACCGTACGTGCGAGATGTCCGGACCGCCTGCAACGAACGTGGCGTGCATGTTGACGTTGTGCTTGAGGTCGACATCGTCGGGCAGGTAGCCGTGCTGGCCGAAGAACTGCGACGGTGCGACCAACGTACCCACCGTGTTGGCGTCGAATTCGTACGGCACCTTGGTCACGACGACCACATCGCCGGACCGGGTGGGGTTCAACGAGTCGCTGCCATCGACGTCGCCGAGCTGTGCCTTCATCAGGACCTTCTCGATTACCGGCTTGCCGTTGGACGGATCCTTCAGCGACCGGTAGGCGTTGACGATCTCATCGACGGTGGACTGGTAGTCGGCGGCATTCAGTACACCGTCCGGGTTGCGACCCTTGAGGTTCAGGTAGATCTGCGCGGTGGCACCGGCCCAGCATGCCTTCGCGATCGTCCCACCCGGTGCGCTGGCCGCGGCGGGACGGCAGTTGCCGGTCTGCTCGACATCCTGCAAGCCAAGCTGCTTCAGGACCAGCGGCGCGTCGACGGCCTCCCATTGCGGCGCGAAGCCGTGGTCGCTGGAGGCGAGTACATCGGCGTTGCGCAGCACCGACCGGACGAAGCCGAGGCGCGCGTCGGCCGAGGCGTACGCGCCGCGCAGGTAGCCCTCGCGCTGGACGAGACGGTTGTCGCGCGGTCCGGAACCGGCCACCCGATCGTAGAAGGGGTTCGGGCTCCCGTCCGGCGCGGTCGGTGTGAGCAGACCGAGGATCTGGTGACTGACCTCGTCGGTCTGGTCGGTGCCGGCGAGCAGCACGTCGGTGTCCGGCTGGAGAGTCTTGAGCACGAAGTTGAACACCGCCAGGTCGTACGCCTGGTTCAGGCCGACCGTCTGGGCAAACCAGGTGTCCTCGTCGATGAGGCCGGCCTCTTCCGGCGCAAAGTCGCCGAAGACCGCTGGTGGCAGGTTGTCGGCGATGTATTTGGCCAGCCTGTCTTCGCCCGGAGCGCCGGCGGGCAGCGCGTTGCAGGCCGCCGTGGCGCAGTGCGCGTTCGGCCGGGTGATCGACGTGAAGTAGAGCTGGAAGCTCGACAGATCCGGCGCCATCTTCGTGACGTCGACGTAGAAGCCGGCGCTCTCCCCGGCCGCGGTGCCGATCAGCCCGTCCGCGCCCTTGAGCTTCACCGCATTGTAGCTACGCGGCGTCAGGTTGGCCGCGGCCTTCGTCCCATCCTTGCCGCCGCCGGTGGGAACCATGACCGCGCGGTCGTAACCGCTGCTCGCGCTCGCGTAGACGTAGAGGTCGTACGTGCGGGTCGGGTTCAGACTCGCCGACGACGTCGCAACGGTCAGGACCGTCTGCTGTGCCGGTACGCCGACGCTGCTCGGCACGTTCGTCCAGCCGGTGGCCGGTGCGAACGCGGCGACCTGGTAGGACAGGCCGAACTTCGCCGCCGAGGCCTGCCTGGTGGCGTTGGCCGGAGACTCCAACACACCGCGTCCGGAGAAGAATGTGTCGAAGTCGACGGTCGGTCCATTGATATTCGCGTTGAGCCCGCCGGTCCACTCCAGTTGGGCCACGGTCTTGCCGGCCAGCTCGGCCGAGGACGCGACCGACTGTGCTTCGAGCACGCTCGTCGGATCCGTGCCGGGGCTGGCCCCGTTTCCGTGGAAGGCGAACGACGTGGAGCTGGTGAACGGCTGCCGCGTGTCGAAGAACGTGTTGTTGGTACTGCCGTGCACGCCCGGCCCGGCGCCGGTGGCCATCGTGTACCAGCCCTGGCCGGTGTTCGGTGGGAAGCCTTGAGTCAGTCCATTGTCGCCGGTGGCGCCGCTTCGCATCAGCGACGCGTACGTCGGCATGACGCCCTGGGCCGCGTACCGCTGCATCAGGTCTGGCCGCATGCCGTCGGAGCTGAACAGTACGACCGGCGTGTCTTTGGCCTGGTGGTGAGCGGGTGTCGCGGCGGCCGATGCGCTCGACGCGGTGGTTGCGACCAACCCGGTGCCGGTCAGCACCGCGGCGGCTAGCGCGATCAAGCGGCGGGATGGGTAGGCGGCGAGTCTACGATTACGGAACACGGTCATCCCTCACCTTTGACGAGAAGTCTGCTGTGAGCACCGCCACCCACTCTCACCAATGAGGACACCGGCGTCAATAGAGCCCAATGAATCGGCCGAGGCCGGTCACCGGTCCACACCGGACGTGGATCGGCCCGGGGTGCGGAATTCCCCGGGCCGATCGATCACGAGCGCTGTGTCAGAGGGAGATCAGTGGCAGCGCCATTCCACGGGGACGACCTTGTTCCCGAGGTTCGTCTGGCCACCGATGACGTGGCCGTCATCGCTGATCGACGTTGCGTTCGAGCCCGCGTCACCGTTGCCGCCGGGAGGCTGCGGCAGGACCGTGACATGAGCGCCCCAGTAGACCGCCGGCTTCGGACCGGACATACCGACGATCCAGCCGCTGCTGTTGATCGCGGCGTTCATGCCGGTCGAGAAGTTCGACACGACCGAACCAGCGGCGTTACGCAGGTCCCACCGCTCTGCCGTGTACAGCCCCGGCTCGTCGGGATTTCCATTGCCAGAGCCGCCCGTCACCCAGCCGTCGTGAATCGACTGCACGTCCATCCCGGTGCCGGCGCCGGTCAGTTCCCGTACCCGACCGTCGGGGCTCCAGACGTATGCCCGGCCCGTTTGGGCGACCATGCCCACGACGGTGCCGTCCTCGTCAATCGATCCCTCGAACATCTGGCCGTCACCGTCAACCGAGGCGAGCTTGCGTACGGATCTGCCGTCGATCACCACCGGAGCCGCCGGAGTCGCCGGTGCCGGCGTCGGCCCGTCGATGACGGTCGGCACCGGTACGGCGAGGATCTGGCCGCTATCGTTGATGTCCGCGACTTTGTACGACCCGAGCGACGAATGGAGCGTCGTCACCTTGCCGTTGACGTACTCCCACGCGACCTGGACGCTCTTGCCGTGCTCCACGTCGATGCCCGAACCGACTACCACGCCGTGCGAGTTGACCGAGACCGACTCGTCGGTCCCGGATTCCTTTAACGTGGTGAGCTTTCCGTCGGTCCACAACACGCCGTACTGCCCGATGCCCCCGTCTCCGACGTCGGCATACTGATAGCCGGCGAGGTACTTTCCGGACGGGTCGCCATCGGTGACCACTGCGGCGGTGAACCCATGCGTCGCCGGCAACACGCGCGCGACGCACGTCGCTGGCGGCGTGGCCAGGGCGGCGCGCGGCGTGGCGCTCATCGACAGCGGAAACGCCGGTATCTTCGTTGGCTTCGGCAGCGCACGGTGCGCCGCGCCGGGGTCGAAGGCGGACGTGGTCGATCGATCGGGGGTCGGCGTGCCCGCGTGGCGGGTCGCGTCGATCGCGACCGGCACAGCG
>DATCXD010000330.1:0-7291 GCA_036566005.1 Micromonosporaceae bacterium
TGCACCTGACACCGGCACTCGGCCGGTTGCTCTGCCACGCCTCGGTGTCCCTGCCGTCGGTCCGGCTGATCGTGTTTGCCGGCGACCGGCTCAGCCGGGCGGACGTGACCGCAATGCGATCGATCGCTGCGAAGGCCACGATCGTCAACGGGTACGGCACGACGGAAACCCCGCAGCTGCAGGCGATCCACGTGATCGGCGACACGGCTGCCGGCACGTCTGTCGGTGCGATTCCGATCGGTCGTGGCATCAACGGCAGCGAGTTGCACGTCGCGAGCGGTCTCGGTGCGCCGGCCACCATCGGCGAACTCGGCGAAGTGCTGATCCGGGGGCGCAACCTGGCGACCGGCTACACAGACACCGGACTGGGCGGCGACCGGTTTTCGGTCAACGGCCGGACCGGGGACGGAGGCGACCGGATGTTCCGAACCGGCGATCTCGGACGGTACAACATGCGTGGCGAGGTGGTGCCGGCCGGACGCCGCGACGGCCAGGTGAAGATCCGGGGATTCCGCGTCGAACTCGGCGAGGTCGAGGCCGCGCTGGCGACCCATCCGGACGTGAGCGCCGCAGCGGCAGCAGTGCATACGGTTGCCGGTCAACCATGGCTCGTCGGCTACGCGGTGCCGCGGCGGGCCGGGGTGTCCGTGAGCGCTCTGCGCGATCACGTCGGTGACCTGCTGCCCGACTATGCGTGCCCGGTCGATGTGGTGCTGCTGCCGGAGATTCCGCTCACGCGCAACGGAAAGATCGACCGCACGGCGCTGCCGGCACCGGCGACCGTACGCCGTGACTCCGGTTACGCCGAGGCCGCGACGTCCACCGAACGGCAGGTAGCGCTCGTCTGGCGTCAGGTCCTCGGGCTGCCACGGGTCTCGGTGACCGCGAACTTCTTCGAGATCGGCGGCAACTCGCTCGCCATCGTGGCGGTGCAGGCGCGACTGCTGTCCGCCGTCGGCCGGCGGATCGAGCTCGTCGACCTGTTCCGGTTCCCGAACGTGCGGGCGTTGGCCGCCCACATCAACGGTGGCAATCGGTCGCCGGGGGTCGATCGAGCCGCGCGACGACTTGCCGCGCAACGGCGCCGCGTCCCGCGCCAACCGGCCGGACCGCGGTCCCTCCCCACTGAAGGAGCGCGCTGATGAACCCCTCATCCGACAACGCCGCCGCCGGCACGTTCAGCGCCGATGTCCCGGTGGAACCCATTGCCATTATCGGGCTGGCTTGCCGCTTTCCTGGTGCCGGCGACGCCGACGAGTATTGGCGCAACCTCGCCGCAGGCGTGGAGTCGCTGCGCACGTACACGCTGGAGGAGCAAGCCGCCGAGGGCGTGCCGGCTCGGTACCTCGGCGACTCGAACTTCGTCCCCGCGGCCATGGTCCTCGACGACATGGAATCGTTCGACGCCGGACTGTTCGGGATGACGAACCGCGAGGCGGAGATTCGCGACCCGCAGCAGCGCTTGTTTCTCGAACTCGCGCACGGCGCGCTGGAGAACGCCGGGTATGATTCGGCGCGCTACGACGGAGACATCGGTGTGTACGGTGGCATCGGCGCCGACGAGTACCAATGGCGCAACATCCGGCAGAACCCGAAGGCGTTGGCGGCGGCCGGGCCGCTCGCGGTCGTGACCGGTAACCACCCGGACTACCTTGCGACGTTCGCCGCGTACCGGCTGAACCTTCGCGGGCCGGCGGTCACGATCCACACCGCCTGCTCGTCATCCCTTGTCGCGATGCATCTGGCGTGCGAGGCACTGCGTAACGGAGAGTGCGACATGGCGCTGAGCGGCGCCGCCTCGATCGAGTTGCCGCACCGCTGGGGCTACACGTACGACGAGGGCGGCATCAACTCGCCGGACGGCCATTGCCGCGCGTTCGACGCATCGGCCGCCGGAACCGTCTGGGGCAGTGGCGGCGGCGTCGTGGTGTTGAAGCGATTGAGCGACGCGCTGGCCGACGGCGACCACATTCGCGCGATCGTGCGTGGAAACGCCGTCAACAACGACGGCTCGAACAAGGTCGGATTCTCCGCACCGAGCGTGGACGGTCAGGTCGCCGTCATCGCGAGCGCATTGGGAGTCGGCGGCGTTGACCCGCGCACCGTGACCTATGTGGAGGCCCACGGGACGGGGACCGCGCTGGGTGATCCGATCGAGGTCGCGGCGCTGACAAACGCATTCGGTCAGGAGACCGACGAGACTGGTTGGTGCGCCCTCGCGTCGGTCAAGACAAACATCGGACATCTGGGTCCGGCCGCCGGAGTCGCCGGCGTCATCAAGACGGTGCTGTCGCTTGAGCACCGACTGATCCCGCCGATCGTCAACTTCGAGCACCCGCACGACAAGATTGACTTTGACGCGAGTCCGTTCTATGTCAACACGACACTGTCCCGGTGGGAAGGGTACGCAGGCGGCCCGCTGCGGGCGGGCGTGAGTTCGTTTGGCATCGGCGGCACCAATGCTCACGTCGTGCTCGAAGAGGCACCGGCGCCGACGGTTGACCGCGCCGGCCGGCGTCCGGTTCACCTCGTCCAGCTCAATGCGCGCACCGAGTCCGCGCTCGGTACGGCGGGCGTTCGGCTCGCCGAACATCTGGCCGCAAATGACGACCTCGATCTCGCCGACGTCGCGTTCACATTGCGCCAAGGTCGCGCCGCGAGCGTGCATCGTCGTGCGGTGGTCGCATTGGACGCGGTCGATGCCGCTGCGGCACTGAGCGATCGCAAACGCGCCGTCACCGGCCGGGCCGCCAGCCGCCCACCACGCGTCGCCTTCCTGTTCTCCGGCCAGGGCTCGCAGTACGCCGGCATGGGGGCGCAGTTGTACGCCACGGAGCCGTTATTCGCCGAGGCGGTCGACGAGTGCGCCGAAGTTCTGCGCGACGAGCTCGGCCGCGACATCCGCGAACTCATGTTCTCGACGGAACCAGGTCTGGGCGATGGGCCGACGCCGGACGACGTGCTCGCGCGCACGGAATTCACCCAGCCCACGCTATTCACCCTCGAGTACGCGCTGGCGGCGTTGTGGCAATCCTGGGGCGTCACGCCGGACGCAATGATCGGTCATAGCATCGGCGAGTACGTCGCCGCGACCGTCGCGGGCGTCTTTTCGCTGCCTGACGCGTTGCGCTTGGTCGCGGCACGCGGCCGCCTCATGCAGTCGATGCCCGCCGGCACGATGCTCGCCGTCGCGCTCGACGAGGAGGAGGTACGCCCGGACCTGCCCCCCGCGCTGTCGATCGCCACCGTGAACGGGCCGGGCACGTGCGTTGTGGCCGGACCGACCGCGGCCATTGAGGCGTACCTGCTCGCGCTCGCGGACCGCGGCGTCGGCGCAAAGGTGCTACGCACGTCACACGCGTTCCACTCGTCCATGATGGACCCAATCCTCGGCACCTTCCGCGACCGAGTCGCACAGGTTTCTCCTCGCGAGCCCGGTGTGCCGTTCCTGTCGAACGTGACCGGCGACTGGATCACCCAAGCGCAGGCGACCGATCCGTCGTACTGGGCCAATCATCTGCGCGAGACCGTACGATTCAGCGAGTGCGTGCGGACCCTGTTGGTCGAAGATGACTGGATCCTGATCGAGATCGGCCCGGGTCGGCAGCTCGCCGGGCTCGCCCGGCGACACGTGTCCCGCGACGCGGTGCCCCCGCTGCCGAGCCTTCCCGGGCCGACCGAGGCGCGCGGCGACCTGCACACCATGTACGAGGCCGCGGCGCGGCTGTGGGTCGCCGGCGGTGCGGTCGACGTCACGCCCGGCGCCGCCGGCGGTGAAACGGGCTCCCGGCGAGTGCCGTTACCCGGGTACCCCTATGAACGCCGGTATTTCTGGATCGAACCGGTCGCGTCGACCGAGTCGGTCGAGCCGGAGCGGCTGGGTCCGTTGGCGCTGGACGATTGGTTCGCGGTACCGGCCTGGCGGCAAGTCGCCGGCTCGGAGCGGGAGGCGATCGATCGGTGCCTGTTCTTCGGCGACGGTCCGGTAGCCGACGCCGTCGCGGACCGGCTGCGCTGCGATGGCGTCGAGGTTGTCAGCGTCGGGGTCAGCGACCGGGTGTCCACCAACGCCGCCAGCCGCGCCGTGCGGCCGGAAGATCGGCAGGACATGAGCGCGTTGCTCGGATCGCTCGGCGCCGAGTTGCCGACGCGCATCGTCCACGCGTTCGCGCTCGACGGTGAGCCGGCAGGCCACTGCCCGGACGACACGTGGCGAGCGCAAAGCCGTGGATTCTTCAGCGTGCTTGCCCTCGCCCAGGCGCTGGCCGAGATCGAACCAGAAGGCGGCGTCCGGTTGGACGTGCTGACCGATCGCACGAAGGACGTCACGGGATCCGATCTGGTACGGCCTGAGCACGCGACGGTCTCGGGACCGGTGCGTGTGCTGCCGCTCGAACTGCCGTGGATGACGCTGCGCCACATCGACATCGACGCGAGCCGGCGCTCGATCGCGGCCGAAACCGCCGCCGAACTGCGCTCTGCCGCGCGGCACGACGAAGTGGTGCTGCGCGGCGGCCGGCGATGGGTGCAGTCGTGGGAGCCGGCGAAGGCGGCCCCGCAGACCGAGGCGTCCAGCGCTATCCCGCAGGGTGCCGTCTGCCTCATCACCGGGGGACTCGGCGGGATCGGGATCACCGTCGCGGAAGATCTCGCGACGGGGTGTGGCGCGCGGATCGCGCTCGTCTCGCGCACGCCGTTGCCCGACCGGCAGCAGTGGGACGAACATCTTGAGGTCCACGGCGCCCGTGAACGGATCGGTCGTGCGATCGCAGCGATACGGCGCATCGAGGACGCGGGCGGCGAGATCGTCGTGTACGCGGCCGACGTGACCGACGCGGCCGAGATGAAACGCGTCCGCGACGCGGTGACGGGCCGGTTCGGTCGAGTCGACATCTTGATCCACGCAGCCGGAGTTCCCGGCGACGGCATGGCCGAGGTGAAAGTGCGCGCCGACGCGGAATCCGTACTTGCGCCGAAAATCCTCGGAACGCTCGCACTCCGGGCCGCGTTCGGTGATGATGACCTGCGCGCAGTCGTGCTGTGTTCATCGGTCACCGGCGTCGCCGGCGGCTTCGGGCAGATCGACTACTGCGCGGCGAACGCGTACCTGGATGCGTTCGCCCGTGGTGACCACGGCTTGCCCGCACGGGTCCTGTCGCTGAACTGGGGCGGATGGCTCGAGGTCGGGATGGCCGCCGAGGTCGCCGCGCCGGACGCGTTCCGTGCGCTGCAGCGCGGCGTCACGAGCACCGCGATCGACCACCCGATGCTCAGCACGGTGCACCGAGACCCGACAAGCGACACCGCGTCCGCCACCGGCGTGCTCGGACCGCGTACCCACTGGGTCCTCGATGAGCACCGGATCGGCGGTACCGCGGTCATGCCGGGCACCGGTCACCTGGAGGCGGTACGCGCCGCCGCCACCGCCGCATTCGGCGCGGCACACTATGGCCAGCACGTCGAGTTACGAGACGTCGTCTTCGTCGAGCCGATGGCGGTGGCGGACGGAAGCCGGGCCGAGATTCGTGTCGCGTTCGCCGAGGGCGCCGACGGCATGGACTTCAATGTGACAAGCCAGTCGGCCGGGCGTGAGCGCGCACACGTACGTGGGACCGTGGGATGGGTCACGGCGACTCCGGCGCCGGTACACGACGTCGAGGCGATTCGCGGGCGGTGCCGCATCCGCACCGTCGACTCGGACGACCAGACGACGCACAGCGGCATGCTCTCGTTCGGGCCGCGCTGGTCGAGCCTGTACCGCGTCGAGGTCGGCGTCGACGAAGAAATCGCCTACCTCGAAGCTGGCCGGGATGTCGCCACGGAGTTGCGGGACTGGGTGTTGCACCCGGCACTGCTCGACGAAGCAACGTCGTTCGGCATCAGCCGAGGTGAGGGCAGTTACCTGCCCCTTGGGTACGGCAGGTTGCTCGTTCGCTCCGCGATCCCGGCACGGGTGTGGAGCCATCTGCGATACCGGGGCGAGGCGAGCGATGCCGACATGGTCGTCGCAGATATCACGCTCGTCGACAACGACGGCGTCGAAGTCGCCACGATCTCAGACTTCATGCTGCGGCGGGTCGACGTCGGCGCGGTGTCCACGAGCGTCACGGCCGGCATTGAGATCGCCGACGCGACCGCGCCCGGAGCTGACACGTCGTTGGCCGGCACGCCGGGTGGACGAAGCACGGTCGGCATCTCGCCGGCCGATGGCACCGAGGCGCTCCGGCTGATGCTCGCGAGCGACCTCGGTCCGCAGGTGTCGGTGACGGTCAGCGACATTCGTCGGATCATTGCGGAGGTCCGGAAGGTCGACCAGGCAATGGTTGAGTCCGAGTTGGGCGACGCCGCGAGTGATCGCGGCGAACGGACCCTGTCCGCCAAGCAGGTCCCGCCGCGCACCGAGTTGGAGCGCACGCTGTGCGAGATCTGGTCCGCGGTGTTGGGCACGGCGCAGATCGGCATCGACGACGACTTCTTCGACCTCGGCGGCAACTCCCTCGTCGCGGTGCAGATCATCGCGTCCATCCGCAAGACGGTCCGCGCGAAGCTGCCGATGCGCAGCCTCTTCGAAGCGCCGACAGTGGCCGGCATGGCCGCCGCGGTCGAGCGGATCCGTCTGGAGAACGCGGATGCCGGCGATGTGACGGGTCCATCGGCCGCGCCCGCGATCCCGACGCTGCCGCGGAGGAGCTGATCGATGCCTGAGCAAGACGCGCCGCGCATCATCCTGGAGCACGTGGCTTCGCCCGCCCAGCAACGGCTGTGGTTCGTCGAGCAGATGTCGCCGGGCGTACCGGTGCACAACATCTGCGTCGAGCTCGACTTCGCTTCGGATCTGGATCCGCAGGTTCTCGCCGTGGCGCTCGGCGATGTGGTCGACCGACACGAAAGCCTGCGTACCGTCTTTCGCGCGGAGCGAGGCGAGTTGCGACAAGTCGTTATGTCGAGGCTCGCTGCCATGCCGGTTCGGGTCCGCGACGTCCGGTCGGCGGACCCGGCGGAGGCCGAGGCGGCGTGGCAGGCGCTGCGCCGTGAGGCATCGCGAGCCCCATTCGATGTCGAGGCCGGGCCGCTGCTTGCGCTCGTGCTGGTCCGATCGGCGGATTCGCATTATCGGCTTGTCGTCGTGGTACACCACATGATCGCCGACGGGCTCTCGTTCGAGATCTTCTTACGCGACCTGTTGACGGCGTACCGCGCGCGGACGGCCGGCGCGGCGCCGAAGTTCGAGCCGTTACCCGTTCAGTACGCGGATTTCACCGACTGGCAGCGACAGCGCCTGTCCACCGCG
>DATCXD010000333.1:0-2663 GCA_036566005.1 Micromonosporaceae bacterium
CCGGCGCGACCGCCGCCGCTTCCGGTGCCTCGTGCGTGTGGAAGCCGGCCGACGGCAGCAACACCGCGTTGACGAAGACCGGGACCCCACCGACGAAGAACCTGCCAGAGTCGGGCACGCGCGACATGACGATGGCGACGAGTCAGGGCACGATCACGATCAAGCTCGACGTCACGAACGCGCCCTGTTCGGCGGCGAGCTTCGCCTATCTCGCGAGCCAGAAGTTCTTCGACAACAGCTCGTGTCACCGGCTCGTCACCAGCGGCATCTACGTCCTTCAGTGCGGTGACCCGTCCGGCACCGGATCCGGCGGGCCGAGCTACACATACGGCCACGAGAACCTGCCGTCCGGCCCGGCCGGCTATGCGACCGGCGTGGTTGCGATGGCCAACGCGAATGACCCGGACGGCAACGGAAGCCAGTTCTTCATCATCTACAAGGACACGCCGACCGATCCGAGCACCGGACAGTCGGTCCTCGCGTCGAACTTCACCGTGATCGGCACCGTGTCGGCCGGGATGGATGTCGTCCAGAAGGTAGCCGCCGCGGGTGCCGACAACACGTTCGGCGCCGGCGACGGCAAGCCGAAGCTTCCGCTGAACATCACGTCGGTCACGGTGGGCCCGGTCGCCGGCGGCTGACGCCGCTCGGCTGGGCGGCCGTCGGACGTCCGGGCATCGGCCGCCAGGCTCAGGCGACCTGGAACGACCGCTTGGCCAGACCGATCCAGAACCCGTCGATCACCTGCAGTGCCGGCGCTTCGGGGTTGGTCGCCGATCCGAGCGTCACGAACATCGGCGCGAAGTGCTCGATCGTCGGGTGGGCATATGGCATGCCCGGTGCCCGGCTCCGGAAATCCGCAAGTTCGTCGACCGCACCCCGCGCGAGTGCCTCGCCAGCCCAGGCGTCGAATTCGGTCGACCACCCGGGCGGCGTCTGGTCGACACGGAAGTCGCGCAGGAACGGCAGACCGTGCGTCAGGAAGCCGCTGCCGATGATCAGCACGCCGTCGTCGCGCAGGGGAGCCAGCCGCCGGCCCAACGCAATCAGCTTGTCCGGGTCGAGCGTCGGCAGCGACATCTGAAGCACCGGAATGTCGGCATCCGGGTACATGACGATCAGCGGCACGTACGCACCGTGGTCCAGTCCCCGTCGAGGCTGGTCGGCGACGGTCTCGGTATCGGTCATCAACGCCTTGATCTTGTTGGCGAGCTCCGGCGCGCCGGGAGCGCGATACTGCGCGCGGTAGTAGCGCTCGGGGAAGCCGCCGAAGTCGTACACCAACGGAACGCCCGTCTCGGTGG
Source organism: Micromonosporaceae bacterium (assembly GCA_036566005.1). Classification (GTDB taxonomy): domain Bacteria; phylum Actinomycetota; class Actinomycetes; order Mycobacteriales; family Micromonosporaceae; genus DASQPR01. The sequence goes on from DATCXD010000333.1 coordinate 1,305, forward strand.
CCCCGAGCGTGAGCGGCGCCGACTCCCAGTGGGCCGACACCATCAGGATCGCGGTCGGCCGGGGCAGGTCACCGGCCCAGGCGGCGAGCTGGCTCGTCCACAACTCGTCGTCGACCAGTGGCGGTGCGCCGTGCCCGATGTACAACGCCGGCATCCGCTGGCCCGACGTGCTGCCAGCCGACCGGTCGTCTACCGCCGATGCCACCATCGTTCCCACCTCACATGCTTGCCGTGTCAACTTCCCAAGCATCTCTCAATTTACTTGACACCGCAACTATTCCCGCCACCACCCACCGTGACCTCCGCCTCCCAACAAACCCCCCAAAACATTCCGCCCGACCCAAAAGGCTCCCGCCCGTCCAGCACCCCGCCCTTCAGCCGCCGTTCCTCCGTATCACGGCCCGCCGGTTCACCCATGTCACGGCCACACGGACGAAAGACACGTGACAGCCGCGGTTCACGGCCACACGGACGAAAGACACGTGACGACCGCGGTTCACCCGTGTCACCGCCGCGGTTCACCCGTATCACGGCCACCCCGATAGCTCAACCACGACGGGGGCGTCCCGGCGACGCCGCCCGGGGAGCGCGGGCGGCCGCCGGGGAGTACGCGCAGGTCGCCGGGGCAGCTTGGCCACGTCGGGATCAAGCCTGACCGCCCAGAGTGGCCAAGCTGCCCCGGCCCCAAAGAGAGCCACCCCCGCCGAAGGACCGCAACCCAAGCCCCCAGCCGACCGAAGGACCGAAACCACCAAGACCTCAGTGCCCCCGAAACGCCTCCGCCAACCACCACGACGCCTCGTCGCCCGCCACTTTCGCGTCCACGACGATCGCCCGGTCCCTCGGTCCGTCCACCCAGGACCGCAGCGGCTCGAGGTCGGCCACCGACCGTACGGTGATTCCGTCGAACCCGAAGCCACGGCCGATCGCGGCGATATCCGAGTCCGGAAAGGTCACCGTGTCGAGTGGATAGCCGTCCGGGCCGAAGTGGTGGACCTCGGCGCCGTACGCCGCGTCGTTGTACACCACGATTGCCATCGGGAGACCGAGCCGCTGCACCGTGGTCAGTTCGGCCAACGCCATCAGGAACCCGCCATCGCCGAGCGTGGCCACGGTGAGCCGATCGGGCCGAGCGACGGCCGCACCGATGGCGGACGCCAGACCGAGCCCGATCGCCTGGTACGCCTGGGTGAAGCTGAAGCCGGCCGGATCGGGCACCCGCAGGTAGGTCGCCGGATAGCCCATGAAGTTGCCCGAGTCGACGGCGACCACACGTTCGGCCGGCAGAATGTCGTCGAGGGTGGCGGTCAACGTGCGCGGGTCGATCGTCGAGTCCGTCGACCAGTCGTCGTAGGGCAC
>DATCXD010000339.1:0-5418 GCA_036566005.1 Micromonosporaceae bacterium
GCCGCCGATCCCCGGGCACGGGCGGTGGGTGAGCCCACAAATGCTGTCACCGCTGTCCCTCTGGTGCCGTCGGTAGCCGAGCGGGCTGGCCCGGTGGCCGTAGAACCGGCGGATTCGGCGCGCGGCATGCGCCCGGTTGTCCCGCCGGTCGGTGGGACAGCCGCGACGCCGATGGACGGTACGGAGGCGACGCCGGTCGGCGTGACCGGTCGCGCGTTCGGAGCCGGCGTGGGCGGTGCGCCGGCAGATGCGGCAAACGTCGTACCGGCCGTGCCGTTTCCGTCCCGATTGGCATACTCGCCGGTGGTGCCGTTGCTGGTGGCGCCGTTGCCGGCCGGCGGTAGGACGACGGTCGGACCACCGCCGCCGGCCGGCGTTACGGACGCGCGGGTCGACGGATCTGCCAGCGCGGACTGCGGCGTCCCGTCATCGACCGATGTCACGCTGCCCCCTCGCGCTCGGCCGTTACGCCGAGGACGCAGTCGTGGACGCGTGGTCGCGCCCGGACGATCGGTGGATTCATGGACGAAAGGCTCCGAGGGTCGGACCGCTCGGTAGCCGTACCGGCGGATACTGTGTCGGTCGGCGCATCGACAGTGGTGCGCCTGGGCTGGGCGGCATGGAGGTCGGCATGAGCGGTGCGGCGGAGGCGACTCGTTCCGCGCGGCCGACAGTGAGTATCGTCGTGCCGGCGCACAACGAGGAAGCCGTCATCGGGATGAATCTCCGCGCCCTCTTGGCGAGCGCCGAGCCGGGCGAATTCGACGTCATCGTCGTCGCCAACGCTTGCTACGACCGCACGGCTGAGATCGCGAGAGCGGCCGGCGTGCGGGTCATCGAGACCGAAACGCCCGGCAAGGCGCACGCGATCGTGCTCGGTGATGCAGCGGCCCATACGTTTCCGCGGATCTACCTCGACGCCGACGTGCGCTTGTCGGCAGCGTCGGCGCGTGCGCTCGTCGCCGCGGGCGCGCGGCCCGGCGTGCTCGCCTGTGCGCCGGTGCCGAAGCTTGAGTTGACTGGAGTCGGTCGGTTCGTCGGTCGGGTCCACCGTGTCCACGACAAGCTGATCGCGCCGAATCGCGCGCTGGCCGGAGTCGGCGTCTACGTCCTGACCGACGTCGGGCACGCGCGCGTCTTCCCGATGCCGCCGGATGTGATCTCCGATGACGGCTGGGTTCATGCGAGCTTCACCCCCGGCGAGCGTGTCGTCGTGCCGGAGGCGGTTTCACTCGTCCGTCCGGCTCGCACCGTCGGTGCCCACCTTGACCGACGAGTGCGGGTCCGGCGTGGCAACCGGCAACTCGCCGCCTTGGGTTGTGATTGTCCGGAGGACCGACTCGGTCTCGGCTCCCTCGCGTCCCTGGTCGGTAGCCGGTCCATCGGCCTGTTGGACGCCGGTTGCTACCTCGCCGTCTTGGTCGTCGACCGAGCGCTGACCCGGGTGAGCCGTCGCGACCGGTGGGCCGCCGACGTCAGCAGTCGGGTCGCCGAGCCCGCCGATGACTGATTGGGGCGCCGTCGGCGACGCGACCGTGCGCCCCCCGGCCGCCATCGCGGCCTCGTACGCCGCCAGCAGTGCGAGCCTCGACCGATCCCACGACAGCTCGCCGGCGACGCGGGCGCGACCGATCTCACCCATGCGGCGCCGTTGATCGGGGTCGTCGAGCAGGGCCGCGATGTGCTTGGCGAACTCCAACTCGTCGTTGGGTGTCGCGTAAACCGCGGCGTCGCCGGCCGACACCCTGGCCTCACGCAGATCGAACGAGACGATCGGGCGCGACATGGCCATGTACTCCATGATTTTGTTCATGGTCGACACGTCGTTCAGCGGATTGAGCGGATCGGGTGCGAGGCACACGTCGGCCGACGATAGGTAACGCAGCAGATCGTCGTCGGGCACCCGACCGGTGAACTCCACGCTGTCCGACAGGTCCAGGTCATCGGCCATCGCGCGCATCGCGTCGAACGTGTCACCGGCGCCGACGAAGACGGCCCGCCAGTCGCACCGGCCAACCTCGTCGCGCAGCTTCGCGAGCGACCGTAGGGCGTAGTCGACGCCGTCCTGCGGGCCCATCACGCCGAGATAGCAGATCAGGTATGGCTTGTCGCGCCGGATCGTCTCGTCGCGAGGCACCGGACGGAAGTGGTTGCCGGCGGGCGCGCTGCGGACGACGAAGACCTGGTCCGCCCGCTTGCCACCCCGGGTCAGCGCGGCCGCCCGGTAACTTTCGTTCGTCGCGATGACCACGTCCGCGGCCCGGTAGGTCCGCCGCTCCAACCAGCACACGAGCCGGTAGAGCCGATCCTCGCCGCGCCCGAAGCGGGACAGGTACAGCTCGGGGACGAGGTCGTGCTGGTCGAAGACGAAACGTGCGCCGCGCCGCTTGAGGCGGCGGGCCAGGAGGAAGAACAGGTCGGGGGGATTGCACGCGTGTACGACATCGACGTGGCCGACCTTCCGGGCGAGGCGGTACGTATGCCAGAGCGCCGACGCATACTCCTGTAGATATCCGAGTGGGCCACCGATGGCCGCGCGCAGCGGGTAGCGGTGGATCTTGACGCCGTCGAGCTCGACCTCTCGCTCGGTGTCCCGCTTGGTGCCCTGCGGGCAGATGACATGCACGTCCCACCCCGCGTCGCGGAGTGTCGTGCTCTCCTGACAGACGCGCCGGTCGAACGGCACCGACAGGTTCTCGACAAGAATGAGCGCTTTACCAGCCAAGACCGAAGTACCCCGGGTTCGTCCGACGCATTTCGGCGTCGGGGAGGCGGACAAGGTCGATGACCGTACGGTGGCCGGCCGCGTCGAGCGCGGCGAGCACCGCCGGGTCTTTGCAGCCGACGACGAGCACTTCGGCGTGTGCGAGGACGTCGTCAATGGAGTCGGCGAGGAGGTCGCCGAGGTGCGGCAGCCGGCTCTCGATGAACTCCCGGTTCGCGCCCATCAGCCGGGACACGGCCACGTTGTCGTCGTAGATCCGCAGGTCGTACCCCTTGCCCAGGAGACGCTCGGCCAGCTCGACGAGCGGGCTTTCCCGGAGGTCGTCGGTGCCCGGCTTGAAGGAGAGCCCGAAGAGTCCGATGCGGCGTTTGCCGGTCGCGGCTATCAGATCGAATGCCCGCCGCAGGTGCTCCTCGTTCGACGGCAGGACATGCGAGAGCAGTGGCAGCGACAGGTCGGCGCGGCGCGCCGCGTAGACCAGACCGCGAAGGTCCTTGGGCAGGCACGAGCCGCCGAACGCGAAGCCGGGCCGGAGGTACGCCGTACTGACGTTGAGTTTCCGGTCGGCCAGGAAGACGTCCATCATCTGGTGCGAGTCGATACCGAGCACCCGGCACACCGCGCCGAGCTCGTTGGCGAAGGCGATCTTCAAGCCGTGGAACGAGTTGTCGGCGTACTTCGCGATCTCGGCCACCGGAATCGGGACGCGGAACACCTCGCCCGGCAGGCCCTCGTACAGCGAGGCCACCATGTCGCCGCTGCGAGTGTCGAGCTCGCCGATGACGGTCTTCGGCGGCTCGAAGAAGTCGCGCACGCTCGAGCCTTCGCGCAGGAACTCGGGGTTCACGGCGACGCCGAAGTCCACGCCCGCTGTCAACCCGGACGCCTTTTCGAGGATCGGGACGAGCAGATCCGTACATGTGCCCGGCAGCATCGTGCTGCGGAACACGACGGTGTGCCATCGGCCCTGGTCGGCCAGTGCCGCGCCGATCTGCTCGGCCACGCGTTCCAGGTACTCCGTCGACATGCTCCCGCTCGGTGCGGACGGTGTGCCCACGCAGATCAGTGAGATCTCGGTGGCGGCGATCGCCTCGGCGATGTCCGGGGTGGCGCGGAGCGCTCCGCTGCGTACGACCTCGGCCGTGAGCTCGCCGATCCGTTCTTCGACGAGTGGCGCCCGCCCCCGGCTGATGAGCTCGATCTTGGTTGGGTTCACGTCCACGCCGACGACCTCGTGCTCCTGCGAGGCGAGGCAGGCAGCGGACACGCAGCCGACGTAGCCGAGTCCGAACACACTGATCTTCATGAAGTGTTTGCCTTCCGGTCGACGCGACTCATGAATTGCGAAGCTTTCGGACGACATGGCGCAGCCCGGGACCGAGCGGCGACGACTTCGCGGCGTCCACTAGCGACGCCTGCGTACGCCGTAGCGCACGACGCGCCGAGTTCCGCGTGACCATACCCTGATTTACGGTGATTTCGCCGGTTTTCGCCCGACGTTTGTACTCGTCTTCGCCGCGACCGAGATCGAGTCGCGTGATGCCGAGCGTCGGACTCGCCGCGACGAGTTCGCGCAGCAGCAGCCAACCGGGTGCGAGCGCGGCGAACTCGGGCTCGTAGACGGGAAACCACCAATGCAGCACGTTGTCGGCGCGTATGCCGAAGTGCGCCGCGACCAGGCTCGGACCCACGTGGAGGGTGGAAAGGACGCCGCCGAAGTCGGTCGCTCGGGTGTGTAGCAACCGCGTCAGCAGGTCAACGTGCGAGAGATCGGCGAAGTAGTCATTCGCGCCAGTTGCCTTGTACTGTCCGCGCTTGAGCGCCACCACCTGCGCCAATGCATGATCATCGACGACGTCGGCGGCGAAGCGGACCGGCCCGTAGGTCCGTTCGGCCTTCGCGAGTCGTCGTCGTGCCTGATTCATGTTGTCCTTGCCGCTGCGCGACGCGCGGCCGAGGTATCCGGCCAGACCACCGGTTGTATCGACGTATGGTGATGGCCGGCCACCCTCGACCCACGGCGCGAACTCCGGGTAGCTATCGAGAAGATGGTCGAACGCGAACGCCCGTACGCCGCCGGCCAGCAGCGTCAGCGGCGGGCACGTCGTGCCCGGGGACAGAATCGGGCCCTGGAAGTCCGCGCCGGGCCAGCCGACCGGCCGCAGCAGCTTACGGTCCCGATGGCCGGGCAGTAGTGCGCAGACGTCACCGGCCGCGTCCCGCCCGACGATGACACTGACCTCAGTGCCGCTGGCGTGCACGGCCTCGGCAAAGCCCGGATGGAAGTACGGGCTGTCGAGCGATGGGTTCGCGGCGCGCAGCCGGAGCCAGGTATCGCGCTCGGCCGAGCCCAGCTCATCGAGCGCGACGAGGCGAGCGCTCACGACGCGCGATGGCGCGACGGACTCGGCTTGTCCGGCAGCGCTGGTCGTCGTCATCGGATTCAGGCCGCCGATCAGTCCGCCAACACCCGGGTGTGGCGCACTGGCCGGAGCAATGCCACGACCGCGGCCCGTGCGATGCGCCGGCCGGTCAATGCGCGGACCGACTCACCGAGCAAGACGACGAGATAGAAGGCCGCCGTGGTCGGGAACCGGTGGCGGCGGCGGAACAGCGCGATCTTGTTCACGATGACGAGAGCGGCAAGCCTCGGGCTGGTGCCGGACTCGCCGCCGGCGTGTTCCACGACTGCC
>DATCXD010000341.1:0-3263 GCA_036566005.1 Micromonosporaceae bacterium
GCGCGCTCGGACCGCCGGCAGCTTGCCGAGACCACGCTGGGCCAGGTGCACGACCGCCGCATCGATCGCGGCCTGCGCGACACCGACGTACACGGCGGCATAACTCGCCACCATCCAGTGCGGCATCAGCTGGGCGAACCAGAGCGCGAGGCCCTCCACACCGCCGAGGAGCGATGTCGACGGTACGGACACATCCAGGTGCAGGTCATTCGATCCGGTGGCGCGCATGCCGAGCGAATCCCACGTCTCCTCGACACGCAGCCCGTCACTCGTCGCCGGGACCAGAAACTGCGACACGATCTGTGGGTCGTCCTCGCGACGAGCGGCGACCAGGTATCCATCGGCGTACCCGGCGCCCGAGACGAAGGTCTTGGCGCCGGTGATCCGGAAGGCGTCGCCGTCGGGCGTGTAGCTCGTGGTCAGTGCCGACAGCCGGGATCCGGCGCCCCGCTCGCTCATCGCGACGGCGTAGAACGCGCCCTTGGCCGCGGCACGCAGGATCTCGTCGCGCGCGACGAAGAAGTCGGCCGGGATGCCGATGGTGTCGGCCAGTTCCACCGGGATGCCGGCCAGGGCGCCGGTGACCGAGGCGTGCATGTTGAACACGAGAGCGGTCGCACCGTTGCCGCGGGCCAGCTCGAAGGCCACATCGACGTACTGGCCGAAGCCGAGCCCGAGACCGCCGAGCGCCGCGGGCACCATCAGCCCGAAGAGCTGCGCCTCGCGAAGGTCGGCGAAGTCGTCGACGGGGAACGTACCGGCTCGGTCGTGCTCGGCCGCCCGCGCGGCGAACCGTGGCGCCAGGCGCTCGGCGGCCGCGACAGCCTCGCTCATCGACGCTCCTCCCTGGTAGTGCCGGTCGCTCCGGCGGTGGTGCCGCGGCGCGATGCCGTGGCCGATGAGCTAGGGCGGCCAGGTCGGGCCGCAGTCCGGCCGCAGCGCACCAACACCACGGTAACCGGGTGCCGTTACGGACCGGGTGCCTTCACGCTCGCCACCTGATCCTTCACACCGGCCGCTTGATACAGGACGGCGATCGAACGAGTCGGTACGATGGGCACCGCGCCGCGCTTGGTAGCCACGAACCGCAGCAGGTTCGGCACGGCCGGTCGAATACCCCGGATGCGCAGCCGCACTCCATGACGCAAGCACTCGTCGAGCAGTACGCGCGGCGCGACGAACAGGTTCGGATCGTGGATCCCGCGCGGTGCGCCGCCGTAGAAGCGTTCCCCCAGCGTGACCGCGACAAACCTGCTGGTCATGGTCGCGTTGAGCGTGTCGGCGACGAAAAGTCCACCCGGGCGCAGTAGACGGCACGCCTCGGCGATGACGCCGCGTACGTCGACCACGTGTTCCAACAGTTCGCCGGCGGTCACCACATCGGCGCAGCCGTCCGCCAGTGGCAAGTGGACGACGTCGGCCTGCACCGCGGTGACGCCGTGGTCGGCCGCCTGTTCGAGGGCCGACCGGGTCAGGTCGACGCCGACGTGGCGATAGCCCTTGCCGGCGACGTACGGGGACATCAGGCCGGCTCCGCAGCCGAGGTCGACGAGCACGGCGCCGGACCGCTCGGCCGGCGGGACCAACCGTCCCCGAGCCTCGGCCAGCCAATGCAGCATGGAGAAGACGCCGTTGGGGCGCCACCACTCGCCGGCAAGATCGTCATACTGGCGAGGATCGTTGCGGGCTCGGCCGCCGGTCACCGGTGTGCGTGTCGCCACAACATCAGCGTGACACGCGCGGGAGCATTGCGACAGGCTGGCACAAAGGTTCGCCCGGCGGGAGCGCCGGCGCTCGGGAGGCGGCATGGTGACGGAGTCTGCCGACGCAAGGGCGCCGTCCGGCCAGGCCGGATCGCCGCGCCGCGTGAGCCGGGTGATCGGTGGTCTGATCCGCGCCTGCCATCCCGAGCCGACGGCTGCCGTGACGGTTGTCTCAGTTTTGCTCGCGCTGGCCGCCGGTCGCGGCGCGGGCGGCTCTGCCGCTGTCGGGGCGACCGTACTCGCCACGCAACTGTCGATCGGGTGGGCGAACGACTGGATCGACGCCGCCCGGGACATCGCGATCGGACGCGCCGACAAACCGATCGTGAGCGGCCGAGTCAGCCGCCGTACGGTCGGGATCGGCGCGATCGTCGCCGGGCTCGCGGTGGTGCCACTGGCGCTGCTGTCCGGTCCGGCCGCGGCCGTGGTCATCACGATCGCGTACGTCTCCGGTCTGCTCTACGACTGGCCGCTCAAGGCGACGGTGCTGTCGGTGCTGCCGTACGTCGTCTCGTTCGGGTTGCTCGTCGCGTTTCCCGTCGTCGGCCGGCCGGACGACAACGTACCCCCGTGGTGGCTCGTAACGGCCGGCGCGCTACTGGGCGGCGGAGCCCACTTCGCCAACGTGCTGCCCGACCTGGACGACGACGTCCGGACCGGCGTGCGCGGACTACCCCACCGCATCGGTCGTGGTCCGTCCACGGTCGTCGCGGCCATCGCGCTGCTGGCGGCGACCGGCGTACTTGCCTTCGGACCATCGCGATCGCCGTCGTGGTTTGCGGTCGGTGCGTTCGTCGCGGCCGTCGTGGTCCTGCCGATCGGCTGGTACGTCGGCCGGGCGCCGGGATCCCGAGCCCCATTTCGCGCCGTGCTGGTCGTAGCCATGATCGATATTGTGTTGCTCCTGACGAACGGCCATCTGTCCTGACGTCGCCGGCCACGAAGCGATTCGTGCCGGGTCTCCCGCTGGGGCGAAGTCGTCGCGCATTACTCTGTAGCCCGGTTGGACCTTGTGACCCTCGAGGAGGATCGACGTGACGCGCTCGATCGCTGGTAGGCAGCGCCATGCGCGGCTCGTTGCCGCGTCGGCCGGGATCATCGCGGTGATCGCCGCCGGCGCGCTGGCCGGATGTGGCGCCGGCCAGATCGCGGAGACGTCGACGATCGTGTCGGCCGTGCCCGGCGGCTCGGCGTCGGTCGCGGTCCCGACCAAGAACAACCCGAACGGCGCACTGCTGATCACGAACGTGACGGTCGACTACAACGACGTCAACGGCTATGCGGCCGGTGCTACCGCACCACTGTCAATGTGGATCATCAATCAGAGCACCGATCCCTTGACCGTGACGGCTGGCGACGCGCAACTCGTCGACCCGACCAAGGCCACCACCCTCACCGCGCTCGGCTCCATGAGCCTGTCCGGCGGCACTCCGGTCGTTGAGGCCGTCCAGGGTGTGGCGGGCAATCCGTCGACCCTGCCACCGGCGCCTCCCGCGCCAC
>DATCXD010000467.1:0-5712 GCA_036566005.1 Micromonosporaceae bacterium
ACCTGGGACTCGCTGCTGGCCGGCGACACGGCCCGCATCGATCAATCGGCACAACCGATGGCGCAGGGCCTGGCCACGACACCGAAGTTGGCCAAAGGCCCCCTGCATGAGGTCACGGTCGGCGTGCCCGACGTGGCCGGCGCCTCGATGTTCGTCGCGACGGCGCAGGCATCCGTCAGCGGCGGCGGCACCGAGTACGTCTACCTGCGCTATCGCCGAGCCAGCGCGAAGGCCGGCTGGACGGTGGCGGATCTGCGCTACGACAGCAAGGCCAGTGGCGTCCCGCAGCCGGCGTTCGGTCCGCACGGTTCGCTGCCGGCGCTCACCGGGCCGAGGGCGGCCACCTACGCCACGGATTACATCGCCTATCTGCGGCAGGTGAACAAGGCCGGCAAGCTCGTGGCGAACGACACGTTCGCGACGCCACCGGCAACGTCGAAGGACTCGTTCCTGGTGACCAACGCACCCCATGGCGGGACCAAGTTCGGCGATCCCCGCATCTTCGCCACCTGGCACTTCACCGATGCGGGCGGCGCAACCGAGGGTGCCGTGCCGCTGGCCGGCGGCGGCGCGCTCGTCACGTTCACCGTCAACGTACGGCTGAACATCTACAACCAGACCAAACCGGCGCCGACCGCCTGCACCAAGATCTCGATCACCCGCGGCACCGATGGCGCGCGCTACCGGGAACTCATCGAGAACTCGTCGCTGCCGGTAGTCGTGACCACCCATCGGTCGGGCAAGGCCACCGTGGATGACACAAAGATCCTCGATGACGGGTTCAAGGGCGTGCCCTGCTGACGTTGTCGGCGACCCGACTAGCCTGAGGTGCGGACTCGGAGTGACGGACAGCGGGTCAACGCAGCCAACAGACCAGGCATCGCCGCGGGCGGCAGCGATCGGCGGAGGGCACGGACGCCATGACACGAGACCGCACGCATGGCATGACCGATGACCCGGCCGGTGCTGTCGTGGTCGCCGTTGCGAGCGACACGGCTCATCGCTTCTCGAAGCCCGTACAGCCGTCGATCATGCTGATCGCCGGGCTGGGCATCGCCGGTGACGCACACGCCGGTGTGACCGTGCGGCACCTGTCGAGGGTCCGGCGCGACCCGACCCAACCGAACCTGCGCCAGGTTCACCTGGTCGCCAGCGAGCTGTTCGCCGAGCTGGATCGGGCCGGGTTCGCGGTCCGCGCCGGCGATCTCGGGGAGAACGTCACCACGGCCGGCATCGACCTGCTCGGGCTGCCGACCGGCGCGCGGCTGTCGATCGGAGCCTCGGCGGTCGTCGAAGTGACCGGGCTGCGCAATCCGTGCCGTCAGATCGACGGCTTCAGCGACGGGTTGTTGAAACAGGTGCTCGTCCGCGACGCGGACGGAACCCTGGTCCGGCGCGCCGGGATCATGGGTATCGTGCTGGCCGGCGGGGCCGTACGGACGGGTGACCGGATCGCCGTCGAGCTGCCGCCGGGCGGCCGCCGCCCGCTGGATGTGGTGTGACCGCCTACGCTATTCGGTATGGCGCTGACCCGCTGTTACCGCGACGGCGACCTCATCGACGAGGGGTTCCCGGTCGAGGAGGTGTCGGACCACCTGGCCGAAGGGGACACGGTCGTCTGGTTCGATCTGTGCGGCCCGAGCGCAGAGGATCTTGCCGCGATCAGCGAAGAGCTCGGCCTGCACCAGCTCGCGGTGGAGGACGCCACGCAGCCGCACGAGCGTGCGAAGCTCGACCACTACGCGACGCACCTGTTCCTGACGGCGTATTCGACCTCACTCGACGACGCCACCGGCGCGTTGCAGACCAATGAAGTGGCGGCCTTCATACTTCCGCGGGCTCTCGTCACGGTGCGGAAAACGGATGGCTTCGACATCAAGGACGTGATGTCGCGATGGGACAACGGCGATGCCGACCTGTCCAAGAGCGGGGTCGCGTTCCTGCTCCACGGGCTACTCGACCACGTCGTCGACACTCAGTTCGACACCATCCAGCACCTCGACGCGGACATGGAAGACCTCGAGGAAACGCTGTTCTCGGACGTCATCAAGGACGCGACGATGCAGCGTCGCACTTTCGAGCTGCGCAAGTCGCTGGTGATGTTGCGTCGCGTCGTGACCCCGATGCGCGAGGTCGTGAACACCCTCATGCGGCGCGACCTGCATGTGATCGACCCGGACACGATGCCGTACTTCCAGGACGTCTACGACCACGTCCTGCGCGCCGGTGAGTGGACCGACTCGCTGCGCGACCTCATCGGCAATATCTACGAGACGCATCTGACCGTGCGCGGCAACCGACTCAACGTCGTGATGAAGCAGGTCACCAGCTGGGCCGCGATCATCGCCGTACCGACCGCGATCACCGGCTTCTACGGCCAGAACGTGCCGTACCCAGGGTTCAGCCAGCCCTGGGGCTTCTGGACGTCGACGGCCGTCACGGTCGGGCTCGCCGTGACGCTCTACATCATCTTCCGGCGCAAGGGCTGGCTCTGACCGTCACCCGCCCACGCCCACATCGAAGACCTTCACCGGTACGGGTAGCCGGACGCCGGCGCAGGCAGCGGCGATCCGGGTGGCTGCGTCCGGCAGAAACGGCGCCATCTCGCGGCCGAGAACCCGACACGCCTGCAGCAGCACGCTGAGGATCACGTCGAGCCGTGCCGACGCATCGCCATCGCCTCTTCGCGCGCCGGCGGCGGCCAACGTCCACGGGGTGGTGGCCTCGATACAGCGATTGGCCGCGTCCACGATGTCGGTCAACGCGCGCGCAGCCGTACGGAAGTCGGCATCGGCGAGTGCGGCGTCGATCGTGCCGGGTGCCCGCTCGTAGGCGGCCACGAGATCCTTGACATCATCCGGGTTCGCGGACGGCACGCCGGCCGGAAGGCTCGGTGCGATTCCGCCACGAAATCGATGGATCATCGTCACCACGCGGTGCACGACGTTGCCGAAGCCACCGGCCAGATCTTCTCGCGCGCGGGCTTCGAGCCGATCGAGCGTGAAATCCGCGTCGCCGACCCGCGGCACGTCGCGTACGAGCCACCAGCGAACCGCGTCCGTGCCGTACGTGTCGGCCACGGCCACCGGGTCGACGCCCGTACCCGCGGATTTGCTGATCTTGCGGCCGTCGACAGTGAGGTAGTCGTGGACGTGGATGTCGGTCGGCAGCGCCAATCCGGCCGACAACAACAGCGCCGGCCAGTAGACGGCATGGAACCGCAGCACGCCCTTGCCGACGAGGTGGATGCGCCGGTCCGCGTGCGTCCACCAGCGGTCGAACGTCGACCGGTCCGGCGCGCCGAAGCCGAGACCGGTGACGTAGTTGCCGAGTGCGTCCCACCATACGTAGATCACCTGATCCGGGTCGCCCGGCACCGGGATGCCCCAGTCCCGGGCCCGCACCTGGGATCGTGAGACGGAGAAGTCGCGCAGCCCGCCCCGGATGAACGCCAGCACCTCGTTGCGGCGCGCCGTTGGGGTGATGCGCAATTCTTCGGATTTGATCGCGGCCTCGATGCGGTCGGCGTAGTGGGACAGCCGGAAGAACCAGTTGCGTTCGGCGACGTGCTGCGGCGGCACGCCATGGTCCGGACAATGGCCGGCCGGATCGAGCTCGTCCGGCGTGAGGTAGTGCTCGCAGCCGACGCAGTAGAGGCCGTCGTAGGTCGCCTGATACAGGTCGCCGGCGGCCGCGCAGGCGCGCCAGAGCGCCTCGACCCCGACGCGGTGGCGCGGGTCGCGGCTGGTCCGGATGAAGTCGTCGTAGCTGAGTGACAACGGACCGGCCAGCGCGGCGAAGCGTGCGGCGTTCGCGTCGACGAAGGCACCGACGTCGACTCCGGCGGTTTCGGCGGCCAGCACGTTCTTCAGCGAGTTGTCGTCGGTGCCGGACAGCAGCCGTACGGGTTCGCCGCGCTGCCGCCGGTGGCGGGCCAGGACATCCGCCTGTACGGCTTCCAGCGCGAAGCCGATGTGCGGCGCGGCGTTGACGTACGGGATCGTGGTGGACAGGAACGTGGTCATCGGTGCCTCCGGACACTTCAAGAAGGTCGGGGCGTCGGGTGCCACGATCGAATGTCGCGCAACAAAAAACGAGCCCCGGGTCGGCGGGGCTCGTTCGCGATCTACACGCGCGTCAGCGGCCCCGGAACCGGGGCATCATCTGGCTGCGGTGGGCGGCGAACGCGGGCGTCATGACGGCGAGCCTAACGCAGAGCCGCGTCCCACGCATCGACATTCGCGTCGAGGTAGTCGGCGGTCGCTAGCCAGTGCGACCCGTCGGTGCGGTAGATCCGGGCCCACGGATCGCGACCGACCGCGGCCGCGTCGCGCAACATGTCGTACATCGCCCGTGCCCGCCGACCGAGCATCGCCGCGAGTGCCGACCGCTCGTCGGCCGGGAGCTCGTACGCGTCGACGAACGTACGCAGCCGCTGTGCCGATTCGTGCACCGGGCGCGTCGCGTTCAGCCCGGCCATCGCCTGTGCGGCGTAGGCGAGGTCCCACAGCCGCGAGCCCGGACCGCTTGCGTCCCAGTCGATGAGGATCCAGCCGCGGGCCGAGCGAACGAGGTTCCAGGGTGCGACGTCGTAGTGCCAGATGCCCTCCACGCGATCGGCCGGGATCACCACGTTCCACGTGGCATCGGGCGGCGGATCGAAAGATGCCAGCGCGTCGTGCAGCCGGCGGACGAACGCGCCGATCGACGCGACGTCACCGATGTCGTACGTGCCCGCCTCGGGTCCGACGTCGCCGGGCACGTATTCGAGGACCTGGCGGCCACGCGCATCGCGGCCAAGAGGCAGTGGCGCGCCCGTGAACCCGACGTCACGCAGATGCCGCAGCAGCGCGTCGACGCTGTCGGTCCACGGCCCGATCGGTCGCCGTACGGTGTCGCCGACCCGCACGATGCCGGCCGTGACGTTGCCGACCAGCGGCGTCTCACCGTCGTGCGGCGGCTGGTCTGTCATCGACGGCCTGCCCATTCGGTCCGACGCCGCGGCGCCATTCGACGTCGAGTTTTGCACGGTGGCGCGAAAGCCATTCCTCGAAATGGCGTGGCGACCTATAGGCAAAGAAATAGCGACCAGGTAACCTGGTCGCTCGTGACGTGCCCGCAGCAAACTGCAACAACTATCTTCCGTACGAGTAATGCTAACGCACGAGGAGCATGCATGTCAAACGACCTCGCCGATGAACAAGTGTATGTGTCGCTCCTCTATCGTCGCCTCGATGACCTGCGCAAACTCGCAGGCGAGCGCCTACGGGCCACGCTCGGCGAGCACAGCACGAATCGCCAGCAGCTCAGCCAGCGCGACGCCGCCAGCACCATGTACTTCGACCAGATCGCGCAATACAACGCGGTCGAGAATGGCCTTTGTTTCGGCCGGCTCGATTTCACCGATGGATCGTCGCGTCACATCGGTCGCATCGGCATTCACGACACTATCGATACCGTCGATCCCGCCGACGCCCATGCGCTGACCGAATCGGACACGCCACTGGCCGCGGAGGAGCCGCTGCTGGTCGACTGGCGTGCGCCGGCTGCCCGTCCGTTCTACCTGGCCACCGTCGCGCATCCCGACGGTGCGCGGCTCCGGCGGCATATCACGACACAATGGCGCGAGGTCGTCGGCATCACCGACGAAACGCTCGATCTCGCCGCGGTCGGTGGGGCCCTGCACGGCTCGTCCGCGTCCGTCGGCCGAGC
>DATCXD010000358.1:0-4193 GCA_036566005.1 Micromonosporaceae bacterium
CGCAGTCGCGTTCGCGAGCCTCGCCGACGTGCGCGCGACCGCCGCGGACCTCGGCATGCCGTGGTGGACGACGGCGCCGTTCGGGGTGGCGGAGGAGTCGCGGTCGACCGCGCTCGAAGACGCTCCGTGGCTCGAAGGCGAGCTGGACACGCTGTCCGACGTGACGCCGGACGAGAGTCGCGCGCTGTCGCTGCCGGCCCAGGCCGTCCCGCTCTATCACGGCGACGGTGGGCGGGTCGTCGACGACGTGAAGCGGTGGTCGGCCGACGGTTGGCGCGTCGCCCTGGTCTTCGAGGGCCACGGTCCGGCGGATCGCGCGGTCGAGGTGTTGCGCGACGCGGGCATCGGCGTCGCACTCACCGGCGACATCTTCACCGCGCCGCAACCGGGCACGCCGCTCGTCACCTGCGGCGACCTCGGCAACGGGTTCGTCGACGAAGCGGCGCGACTCGCGATCATCACCGGTACGGACATCTCCGGCGGCCGTGGTGCATCGACCAAGGACATGCGCAAGCTGCCGAGCCGGCGGCGCAACCAGATCGACCCGTTGGAACTGCGGGCCGGCGACTTCGTGGTGCACGAGCAGCACGGCATCGGCCGGTACGTGGAACTGGTGCAGCGCACGGTCAACGGGGCCGAGCGCGAATACCTGGTCCTCGAATACGCGGCCAGCAAGCGCGGCCAGCCGGCCGACCGTCTCTTCGTGCCGACCGACCAGCTCGACCAGCTGTCCCGTTACGTCGGCGGCGAGACGCCGACGCTGCACAAGCTCGGCGGCTCCGACTGGGCCAAGGCCAAGTCGCGCGCTCGCCGCGCCGTACGCGAGATCGCGGCCCAGCTCATCCAGCTCTACGCCGCTCGGCAGAGCGCGCCGGGATACGCGTTCGGGCCGGACACGCCCTGGCAGCGCGAGCTGGAGGACGCGTTCCCGTACACCGAGACGCCGGACCAGTTGTCGGCGATCGAGGACGTGAAGGCGGACATGCGGCTGCCGGTGCCGATGGACCGACTGATCTGTGGCGACGTCGGCTACGGCAAGACCGAGATCGCGGTACGGGCGGCGTTCAAGGCCGTACAGGACGGCAAGCAGGTCGCCGTCCTCGTGCCGACGACGTTGCTGGCGCAGCAGCACTTCAACACGTTCTCCGAGCGGATGGCGCAGTTCCCGATCGACATCCGTCAGCTCTCGCGCTTCCAGACGGCGAAGGAAGCCGAGGTCGCGATGGAGAAGGCGGCCGACGGGACGGCCGACATCATCATCGGCACGCACCGGCTGCTCCAGCGGGCGACGCGCTTCAAGCAGCTTGGGCTGATCGTGGTCGACGAGGAACAGCGGTTCGGCGTCGAGCACAAGGAGACGCTCAAGCAACTGCGTACGGCGGTCGACGTCCTGACCATGTCGGCCACGCCGATCCCGCGCACGTTGGAGATGGCGATCACCGGCATCCGCGAGATGTCCACCATCGCGACACCGCCGGAGGAGCGGCACCCGGTGCTCACGTACGTCGGCAAGCAGGAGGACAAGCAGGTCGCCGCCGCGATCCATCGTGAGCTACTGCGCGATGGTCAGGTGTTCTACCTGCACAACCGCGTCGAGTCGATCGAGAAGGCGGCCCGCCGCCTGCGCGAGTTGGTGCCCGAGGCGCGCGTCGGGGTGGCCCACGGCCAGATGGGCGAGGACGCGCTGGAGAAGGTGATGGTCGGGTTCTGGGAGAAGGAGTACGACGTCCTGGTCTGCACGACGATCGTGGAGAACGGCATCGACATCCCGAACGCGAACACGCTCATCGTGGAACGGGCCGATCTCCTCGGGCTCGCCCAACTGCATCAGATCCGGGGTCGCGTAGGTCGCGGGCGCGAGCGGGCATACTCCTACTTCCTCTACCCGCCGGACAAGCCGCTGACCGAGCACGCCCACGAGCGGCTCGCGACGATCGCCCAGCACACCGAGTTGGGCGCCGGCATGTACGTCGCGATGAAGGACCTGGAGATCCGCGGCGCCGGCAACCTGCTCGGTGGCGAGCAGTCCGGGCACATCGAGGGCGTCGGCTTCGACCTCTACGTCCGCATGGTCGGCGAGGCGGTGCAGCAGTTCAAGGGCGAGGCGCCCGAGGAGACCGTCGACGTCAAGATCGATCTGCCGGTGGACGCGCACCTGCCGTACGACTACATCTCGGTCGAACGGCTACGCCTGGAGATGTACCGCAAGCTGGCCGAGGCTCGCGACGCGGCGACGCTGGACGAGGTGGTGGCCGAGATGACCGACCGCTACGGCACGCCGCCCGAGCCGGTCGTGAACCTGATCGCGGTCGCCCGGTTCCGGCTGCTCGCCCGCTCTTACGGGCTCAGGGACGTCTCGTTGCAGGGTCGGCACGTCCGGTTCTCGCCGATGCCGCTGGCGGACTCGAAGCAGTTGCGGTTGTCGCGCTTCTACCCGGAGGCGGTCTACAAGACGACGTCGGAGCAGGTGTCGTTGCCACGGCCGACGACGGCTCGGGTCGGTGGGGAGCCGCTGCGGGACGCGGCGATGCTTTCTTGGTGTGCGGAGTTGTTGGCGACCGTCCTAGGGCCGGTGCCTGTGCCGGTTGCGGCCTAGGTCTTTGGTCGGCCCGGCCCCGCTTGACTGGTGGAGCGTTTCTAGGTCTGCGCGGAGCCGGGCCGACCAAAGACCGGTCGTGGGGGCGGTGGGAGGCGCGCCGCCAGGGTTAGAGCTTTCAGAGTTGCGTGGTACGGGGGACGGTGAACGGTTACGGGGGACGGGCGGTGGGGGCGCGCAGTCAGGGTTAGAGCTTTCAGAGTTACGTGGTACGGGGACGGTGAACGGTTACGGGGACGGGCGGTGGGGGCGCGCAGTCAGGGGTGAGAGCTTTTGGAGTTGCGTGGTACGGGAGGGCGCCGTGGTGGTGGCAGAAGGCTGCAAGATCCGTGATCTTGCAACGGGAAGTGTCGATCGCGGCCAAGATCAGGTCATTGGCGTGGCGAGATCACGAATCTTGGAGCGTAATGGCACGAATCTTGCCGCCGGATGGCAGTGGGCCGCTCGGGTCCAGTGACCCGGTTGGGGGGTCGGGAGCGGGGGCGTGAGAGAGTGGCGGCGCGTGCGAACCTGCGCGCGAACGTGAGCAATGCCCTGCGGGGGAGAGGATCAGACGTGACCGAGCGCGTTCGAGTGCTGGGCGCGAGCCCACGCCGTCGACTCATCGCCGTGGCCGCCGTCGGCCTGGTCGCCGCCGGTGTGCTCGCCGGGTGCCGGTCCGAGCCGGGAACGGCCGCATTCGTCGGCGGCACACGGATCACCGACCAGCAGGTGAACGACGGTGTGAAGACGATCTCGATCCCGAATGTCGGTCCGGGTCCGATCCGGCAGACGTACGTCGCCGACCTCGCGTTCATCGCGCTCGCCGAGCACTACGCCAAGGATCACAAGATCGACCTGCCCGCCGTCACGAACGACGAGTTGGCTCAGGAAGCGCAGAGCGTAGGCATCCCGGCGGCGCAGGCGACGACCAACCCGGTGGTGCGCGCGCTCGGGCAGTCGGCCAAGGATCTGAGCACTCTGATCGACAAGGTGACGCCGGCCAAGCCGACCGAGGCGCAACTCATGGAGATCTTCAACCGAGCCAAGGCCGCCGGTCTCACCAAGGACACGTACGCTCAGGATCGGGCGACCATCGCGCAGATCCAGGGCCTCGGTCAGGCGGTCGCTGTGCAGAACGAGATGGCCAAGGCGTCCTCGACCTACGACCTGCGAATCAACCCGCGCTACCTGCCGACGCCGGCCGTCGGTAAGTCCGACAACGGACTCGAATTTCCGATCCTCCAGCTGCAGAACCAGCAAACCGGCACGCCAACGACCGTGCTCGGCATCCCGCTCGGTGGCACCGGAGCGAGTCCAGCGGTGATCGCGAACCCGAACGAGACCGACAGCGGCACTACTGACGCGACCAATCCGTAGCGGAAGCCAGCGTGGCCAGGCGGATCGTCCTACTGGTCACGTCGCCACGGCTGCCCGCTGGGCTGTTGACCGTGGCGGCGTGGGATCTCGTACGGGCGAATCCGGTGTTTGCCGCCGCGGACAGCGAGCAGTCGGCGGCGCTGCGGCGTGCCGGGGTGACCGTCACGATCACCGACCATGGCGTCGATGACCTGATCGCGGCCGTGGCGACGGACGGCACCGTGGTGTGGCTGGCCGG
>DATCXD010000471.1:0-13669 GCA_036566005.1 Micromonosporaceae bacterium
GCCCCGCCACGGTCGGCACGGCCGGCGCTGGCTGATTCTCGCTGCTCATTTGCCTCACCTTCGCAACGCGTTTGCCCCGGCGCCGCTGCCCGGGGTTGCGACACCCAGACCACCTTCTCAAACGCACCCAACCCCGTACGCCAAACAAGGGTGGCGTGCGCGCCTGACATAAGCGTACGTCCGCGGCAGCCGCTCAGTGGCCCGCCGCGACACGGGCGGAGCGCAAACGACCTGTACGGATAGTGAAACGGCGGCCATACACATGGTGAGGAACGCGCTGGTCGAGCACCCGGAAGACCGGCCCCGCTCCGCCACGGTGGACCGAACGGGCCCCACGCGCCGCGGTCGGTCACGATTCGCCGGAGCGGAAGATTTCGCGTCGGGGTGTGCCGATACTGGGGAAGGAGTCCTCGACGTGGTACGGACGCCATCGGGCTGGGACCGGACACGCCCGGCGCACGCAGGAAGGGACCCGAAACCTTGAGCGGCAGGCAGCACGACCTCGTCGTGATTGGCGCCGGCGTCGGTGGGCTGGAGGTGGCACTCCGGGCCGCCGAGGGGGGCCTGGACGTGCTGATCGTCGAGGCGGGTCTGGTTGGCGGTGAGTGTCCCTACTGGGGCTGCATACCGTCCAAGGCGATGACGCGCGCTGGGCAGGTGCTGGGCGAAGCGGCAAGGGCCGGCGACGTGGCCGGCGCGCTCACCATCCGCCCCAACTGGGCGACGCTGGCTCCCCGGGTGCGCGAGGTTTCCGACGGCTGGGAGGACACCCGGACCGTCGATCGGCTACGCGCCGCGGGGGTGCGGCTGTCGCGGGGGCGGGCGCGCATCACCGCACCGGGCGAGGTAGAGGTCGACGGGCTGGGAGTTTCAAGCCGCCTGGGCCTGGTGATCGCCACCGGAACCCGGCCGGCGATTCCCGATGTGGACGGTCTGTCCGGCGTGCCGTTCTGGACGAACCGGGAGGCCATCGAAGCCACCGCCTGTCCGCGCTCGCTGATCGTGCTCGGTGGCGGCTCCGTCGGGCTGGAACTGGGTCAGGTGTTCCGACGCTTCGGCGCCGACGTGACGATCGTCGAAGTGGGCGAGCATGTGCTGGCCATGGAGGAGCCGGAGAACGCCGCGGCCATGGATGAGGTGCTGCGCCGGGATGGAATCGTTGTACGTGTCGGAGCGACGGCCAGCCGGGTCACTCCCACCCCGGACGGAGTCTCGGTCCAGGTCTCCGACGGTTCCCACATCGAGGCCGAGCAACTGCTGGTGGCCACCGGCCGGCGACCGGACCTCCACCCGCTTGGGGTCGATCGGGTCGGTCTCGACCCCGGCGCCGACCGCGTGGCCACCGATGAGCATCTGCGGGCCGGCGATCGGCTATGGGCCGTCGGCGATGTCACCGGCCACGGCGCGTTCACCCATGTGGCCTACTACCAGGCGCAGATCGCCGCGGCGGACGTGCTCGGGCATGACCACGAGCCGGCGGATTACAGCGCTGTACCCCGAGTGACCTTCACCGATCCCGAGTTGGGCGGCGTCGGTCTCACCGAGGCTCAGGCCAGGGACAGCGGTATGGATGTGCGGGTCGGCACTCAGCCGATCCGCGACTCGGACCGGGGCTGGCTGTACGGGCGGGGCGCGGATCTGGGGGTGACGAAGCTGGTCGCCGACGCGCGCACCGGAACCCTCGTCGGCGGATCTACTCTTGGCCCGGCGGCCGGCGAGACCACGGCGCTGCTCGCCCTCGCCATCCGGGCCCGCATCCCGGTTGCGCTGTTGAGCGAGGTCATCTACCCGTATCCCACCTTCGCTCGGGCGATCCGCGGTGCGCTGCGCCGCCTGAGCTGACCGAGGACGGCGGCGAAGACCACGAGCCGGCTCATCGCGGTGGCTGTCGCCACACCACGCAGTGCCCCTATTGCATCCCAGGGCACAAAGCTGGCCGCGCGCAAGGGCGCAAGCCCGGAACAGATTATGGAAGCGATCTGGGTCGCAGCCGGGTGGCGTACGGGCCGAACCTCGGCTCCCGGGACCGACTCCAAATCGTCAGGTTATCTACTATCGTCAAAATCGACATCCTATATTGGAGCCGGGCGATTCAACGGGACGTCCTGATCACCCACCTCCTGGTCTCACCAGCGGAGCACGGGTTCGCCTCCCCGGCCGGCCGCCGAGGGCATTCTTTACCAGCGAGCGCACCGTCTGCGCACGCCGGATGCACAGTGCCTGATTTCCCAACCGGCTAAGGAGGCGCCGTGAACGAATCAGCACCGCTCCCTTCGACGGGCCGAACGACCCGACCCGTCAGCCTCGTGGAGATGAGCACCGCAGTCCGCTCGGGTCACGTCACCTCCGTCGAACTCGTGACCGAGGCGATTCGCTCGGTCGAGGCTTGGCAGCCCGTCACCAACGCCGCTAGCCAGCTCTTCGCCGAAGAGGCCCTTACCGCGGCGCGCGCGCTCCCGGCTGAGCCGAGCAGCCCGCTGCACGGTGTGCCCATCCTCGTCAAGGAGTTGTTCGACGTTGCCGGGCACGAGACGACGGGATGTTGCGACGCGTTCCGAGGCAACATCGCATCCACGGACGCGTACGTCGTCCGCCGGCTCCGGGAGGCCGGCGCGATCATTGTCGGAAAGGCCAACATGCACGAGTTGGCGGCCAGCGGGACTAACCACATCTCATCCTGCGGAGCGACCCGCAATCCGTGGGCGCCAGACAGGCTGACCGGCGGATCGAGCGGAGGCTCGGCCGCGGCGGTGGCCACAAGAAGCGTGCCGTTCGCGCTCGGAACGGACACCGCGGGCTCCATCAGGGTTCCGTCGTCGTTTTGCGGGACGGTCGGGCTGAAGCCGACCCACGGACGGCTGCCGATGGCCGGAACGATGCCGCTGTCGCCCAGTCTCGGCTGCATCGGCCCAATGGCCGCCACCATAGAAGATCTCGCCTTGGGTTATGGCGCGATCATCGACGAGCCCGACCCGCTACCCGCGACGGCGTCGTCCCTGCATGGACTGCGGATCGGACGGGTACACGACGGCTACTTCGCAAGCCTCGTCCACCCCGCGGTTCGCGGCGTCCTCGAGCACGTCGCCGATGTTCTCGCCGCGTCCGGTGCCACCCTGGTGGAAGCAAGCCTTCCTGATATCGACGGAGCGCTCCACACGTGGGGGGACCTCGCCTGGCCGGAGTTCGCGGTCGCGTACCCCGAGCTGGATTTGGAACGAGTAGGCCAGCAGATCGTCGGGCACTACCGATACGGTCAGCAGCTCAGCCCCATCAATCGAGCACTCGCCTACGAACACGCGACAAGGATCCAAACCGCCTTCGCGAGAGCGCTTCACGCAGTGGACGCCCTGCTCCTTCCCGCGACGGCCTACGCTGCCCCACGGTTCGACGAAGAAGAGATCGTCGTCGGCGACGCCGAGTCGTTGAACGTCTTCCGCGGCGGGCCGGTCTGGTTCACCTGCCCGGTGGACATTTCGATGCTGCCCGCCCTGTCCCTGCCCGCCGGCTTCGATCCCGCCGGTCTACCCCTTGGCATACAACTGGTCGGACGTTTCGCTGATGAGTGGACCCTAATACGCATAGGCCGCGCATTTCAGGCGCAGACCGCCCATCACCTGCGCGTGCCGACCTTGCCCAACGCGCCCGAATCGGGTTGAGAACCTTCGTTACGGCATCGGGATCAGTGAATCTGACCCGTCCGGACCGCAGCTCCCGTATGCCGAGTGCACCACAACCTGGGCGGGGCATCCGGCGCGCGGGATCGGTACGGGGGGAGGATGCTCCTGCTGCGTTGTCGCAGTATGGTCGGGCGGCTGGCGCTGGGCTGGTGTGGTTGTGCGGGTTCGGCGGTGGGCGAGTAGATGATGGTGGCTGTGTCTTTGAATGCGATCCAATGCGATCGGGCTGCCGGTGTTCTCCTGGCTGCGGCGTGTGGTGACGCGTTGGGTGTGCCGTACGAGTTCGAGCCGCCGATTGCGGTCGGCGAGCAGCCCGAGATGCGTGGCGGTGGGCTCGGCCCGTACGCGCCCGGTGAGTACAGCGACGACACCCAGATGGCCATGTGCATCGCGGAGGTATCCGCGCTCGGAGCGGATCTGCGCGGCAGCGACGGTCTTGACCTGATCGCCGGCAATTTTCTGCGGTGGAAACACGGCGGCGCCAGCGACATCGGCACACAGACCCGGCTGGTGCTCGACACCGCGTCGCGCTCGAGTGGCGCGGGCGTCGCCGTGATGATGCGCAACGCGGCCGCGGCGCTGCATCGTAGAACCGGGCGCAGTGCGGGTAACGGATCCCTGATGCGCGCGGCCCCGGTTGCGTTGGCCTATCTTGGCCAGCCAGAGGCGCTCGCCGGTGCCGCGCGCGCAGTCAGTGAGCTGACTCATCACGATCCGCTGGCCGGCGACGCGTGTGTGCTGTGGTGCGCGGGAATCCGCCGGGCGATTCTCGACGGGACCTTCGACGGCGTGCGCGAGGGTCTGGATCTGCTGCCAGCGGAACGCCGCGATCAATGGTCGAGTTGGTTGACCGAGGCGGAGTCCAAGCCGCCAGCGCATTTCCGTCCCAACGGCTTCGTGGTTGCCGCGTTGCAGGCCGCCTGGTCGGCGATCATGCACACCGAGGTTCCGGACAACAACCCGGGCATGGGTAGTTTCGCCTGTCAACATCTCGAACACGCTCTGACGGCGGCGGTGCGCGCCGGTGACGACACCGACACGGTTGCGGCGATCGCCGGGGCGCTGCTGGGCGCCCGGTGGGGCTCTTCCGCGGTGCCGCTGGCCTGGCAGCGCGTCGTTCACGGCTGGCCGACGTACCGGGCGGCGGACCTGATCCGCCTGGGCCTGCTGACGGCCCAGGGTGGCAGCGCCGATGGCGGCTGGCCGGGCTGCGCCCGCGCGCCACGAACTGCGGTTGCGCCGTTGATGCTGGCACACCCGCACGATCCCGGGGTGATCCTCGGCAACCTCCACACCGACCCGGCCGCGGCGCGCGTTGACGCGGTGGTGTCCCTGTGTCGTGTCGGCTCTGACGACTTTGCCAGCATCGCCGTCGCCGACCGGGTGTCGGTGTGGCTGGTCGACCAGCCCGGTGCCAATGCGCACCCGCACTTCGTGGTCGATCAGGCCGCACGGATGCTGGTCGAGCTGCGTAAGGAGGGCCGTGTGGTGCTGCTGCACTGCGTCGCCGGGCAGAGTCGCACCCCGGCGGTCGCCGCCCGCTACACAACATTGACCACCGGCGTACCGGCGCACACCGCACTCTCCGAGCTACGCGGGCTGCTCGGCGCGCACGGCTGGGCTCTCAACTCGGAACTGCAGCAGGTCGTCGAAGTGCTGTGAGGGGTCACGCCGCCGTGGCCGAAACAAATCAGTGCGACGTCCTGTCTCCGGCAGGGGAGCGTGGTGTTCAATGGCCGTTGGCCGGACCGCGCTAGGGAGCGTCTCGGACGTCCTGCCAGTCCTTCGGCCAGCGGCTCAGACCGGCCGCAGCGTCGAAGGTCTCGCGCAGGAAGCCGAGGAGGAGCGCGGCCGGGTCGTCCGCCTGGCGGACGGCCGAGTAGGGCAGGACGAACTCTCCCAGGGCCGCGTCGAACGCTGCTTCGGGCGTACTAAGGCGCGCATCGCGGAACCCGGTAGGTTCAGGATAGGCGTAGGAGTAAAACGCTCCTTCGTCGCTGCCGCCGGGCCAGTAGCCGCAACTGGACACCTCGGCGTTGTAGGCCTCGTGCATCACCCAGTCGGGGGTATGTGGGATTCCACCCGGATGCTGCGGCGCAGGTCGTCCCGAGAACCGAGTCACGGCCAGATCGAACGCGCCCCAGAAGAAGTGGACGGCGCTGGCCTTTCCTCGGAATTCGGAGCGGAAGCGGCCGAACACTGTCCAGGCCGACACGAGCGAGAGCCAGAAGTCGTGGACGGCGACTGGGTCGTAGGACGCGTGCAGGGTGTCCTGGTCGAATGGAATGACCTCGGCCAACTCGACCGGTGTCGCAATGATGGCGACCTCGACGCCGAGGGCAGCCAGGTGAGATCGGTATTCGGCGTAGAAGTCGGCCACGCTGCGCGGTTCGAGGCGCATCTGCCGATTTCCGCCGCCGGTGGTTCGCAGCGTCAGGGTGTGGTCGATGAAGTCGAAGTCGATCTCCACTGCGCCATCGCGGTAGGGCATCAGGGATGTCGTGAGCCCAGTGGCTGTGACGTGCAGGGACACCCCCCACCAGTGGTTGAGCGGCGGCGCCAGAGCCAGCTTGGTTTTGCCGATGATCTGGGTCCACAGATGCAGGGTGTCGCGGGAATCCTGCCAGGATGCGACCGGCAGCGTCGGCCACCCGGGGTGGCTACGCTCAGGCTTGCTCATGGGTCTCCAGCGCCTGGTCGAGGGTCCGCAAATGGGATCTTCTGCTCGGGCCGCCCATGGGCAACCGCCCGGCGATGTAGGTCTGCGCGAAGCTGCCGAAATGCCGGCCCTATGAGGGTACGCGCGCGGACCGTTCCCGATACCCGGCTTCGGCGACACCACCCACTTCGCCCGAATAAAGAACGCTTCGCCGTCACCCAGCTCATCGACTGTACGGCTGCGGCTCGGTTGTAGACGGCGCGGGCGGCGGCGATCAGCAGGTCACCGGCGTGTCGGCTATTGGTCGCCGGGCCCGGTGGTCTTGGCTGCCGTCCGACCCCGCTACCCTCCTCGCAGGAGGTACCGGGGTGGACAGCGCCGCTTGGGACGCCCGCTATGCGTCGGTCGATCTCGTCTGGGGTGGTGAGCCCAATCGGTTTGTCGCCGCCGAATTCGGCCCGCCGAAGGATAGCGAAGCCGCGAGGCCCCAGTCAGCCGGCGGCGTACCGCCGGGTCGGGCGCTCGATGTCGGCGCGGGCGAGGGCCGTAACGCGATCTGGCTCGCCGGCCTTGGCTGGCATGTGACGGCGGTGGACTTCTCCGCCGTGGCGATCGACCGTGGCCGGCGGCTGGCCGAGGCGCGTGGAGTGACCGTCGACTGGGTCGTCGCCGACCTTCGCGACTATGTTCCGGCACGCGGTGCCTTCGACGCGGTGATCGTCGCGTACCTGCACCTGCTGCCCACCGAAATCGCCGTGGTGCTGCGTAGGGCGGCCGACGCGCTGGCAACCGGTGGCCGCATCCTGGTCGTCGGGCACGACGTCACGAATGTGAGCGACGGCATCGGCGGCCCGCAGAATCCCGAGATCCTCCATACCCCGGAGATGATCGTGGCGGCGCTGCCGGGCCTCAAGGTCAGCCGCGCCGAACGGGTACGCCGTCCGGTAGCGACCGACGGCGTCAAGAATGCGATCGACACGTTAGTGACGGCTATCCGCGCCTAGTCGGTCCATCGAACGTGGCGCGGAATTTGTCGCAGCGCCGGCCACACGTATGCACGGTGATGAATGCAGCATTTGCGTACCGGCGCCCGACGCATGCCAATAAGCGACAGTCTATTGGGGATTCCACAAAGGGCTCCTCTGGGGCTAGCTTTACCCGAGGAGGCAGATCCCCCAGCCACGAGCGATGGGAAATCTAATGGACAGTCGCCAATGGAGACGATTAGTCGCATGCGCCGGAGGGTTATCCCTGGCGCTCGCGGCACCCCTCACGGTCACGAACGTGCATGGGCAGCAAGCGGGTGCGGTCGCGGTGCACCCAACGGTGGCCGACTACACGCAGCTCACCACGTCCGAGACGCCACCGACGAGCGCGCAATGTATGACGGTCGGCCGGACCTGCTTCGGTCCGGGCGCAACGCGTGCGTCGTACAACTTGAAGCCGCTCTATGACCAGGGCTTCGACGGGCGTGGCCAGACGATCGCGATCGTCGACTCGTACGGCAGCGACACGATTGCCCACGACCTACACGTCTACAACACCGCATTCGGCCTGCAGCCGATGTGCGGCGAAGAGGGCGTGACCTGCGCCGCTGGCATGCCGACCTTCAGCGTGCTGCACGTGCAGGGTTCACCGTCGACCACGGCGCCGCCGCCGACCTCTAGCGGCACGGGCCAGGAGGATAGAAGCGCATGGGCGCTCGAGGTGTCGCTCGATGTCGAGACGGCGCACTCGATCGCGCCGATGGCCAACATCATCCTGGTGGCCACGCCGACCGCCGAGACGCTCGGCGTGCAGGGCTTCCCCGCGATGATGAACGCGGAACAGTACGTGGTCGACCATCACTTGGCGACCGTCATCTCGCAGTCGTTCGCTTCGGCGGAGGATGCGTTCGCCAGCGCGACGGCGCTGCAGCGTCTGCGGCACGCGTACATCGCCGCCGCGGCCAACGGTGTGACCGTGCTCGGCTCGTCCGGCGACGGCGGCACCGCCAACGGGACGAAGACTCCGGTCGGAAAGGGTGGCACGGAGTTTGCTGTGCCCACGGTCGAGTGGCCCGCATCCGACCCCTTGGTTACCGGTGTCGGCGGCACGTACCTGTGCACCGATCCGGCCAACACCACGACACGCACCGTACTGTCACCGAACGTCGCCGCCCGGTGCAACGCGAACCCGACTCAGGCTGAGGTCGGATGGACGTTCTCCGGTGGCGGGTTCAGCCACATGTTCAGCAAGCCGGGCTATCAGGACGCGCTGCCGACCGGCAGCACCTCGATCGGCGGCATGCGCGGCGTGCCGGACGTTGCCTTCCAGGCGAGCGCCGGAACCGGTGCACTCGTGTACATCACGCTGCCACCTGCCGGGCAGAGCGGTCTGATCTGCGGATCGGCGCCGTGCAGCACCGGTTGGTACGACATCGGTGGTACGTCGTTGTCCTGCCCGCAGTGGGCCGGCCTCGTCGCGATCGCCGATCAGATCAACGGCGGCGGTCTCGGGCTCATCAACCCGGCGCTGTACACGATCGGTGCCGACCCGAGCCGGTACGCGCACGACTTCTTCGACATCACGACCGGTGACAACACGGCCGATCCGAATGTGCCGGGCTTCCCGGCGACGACCGGATGGGATCCGATCACCGGCCTCGGCACGCCGAACGCCGCGAACCTCATCCCCGATCTGGTAAGTGCTGTGCATGGCAACTGACCACATCTCTCGTCACGACCTTGCGTGACGAGTCCTCGTGCAATCGCTCGCCGGCGACGCGAATTGCGTCGCCGGCGGGGGGTCAGTCGAGGTAGCCAACCATCTGGACAAATACCGCACGTCAGTGGTTCGGGTCAGCGGCGAGCTGGAAGCGCGGAGATCCCGTCACGGTGCGCGTCACGATTCAATCGGGCGCGCGGCTACTGATCCGTGACACTGGCCACGCCGGATTGAGCCGCCGGTGGGTGCGTGTCCGCCGCCGCCACGGCATCGGTCGGCGCTGCGGCGGTCACCGCCGTGGGATTTGGCGCGGTGGCGGGCTCGAATGTCTCGGCCGGTCGGATCGCCGGACCGCGTGGTCGCAGCAGATGAGCGGCGCTACCCCATATGCCACGCCGGAACAGCAGCACGACGACGATGAAGACACCGCCGAAGATGAGGTCCGGTGCGACGAAGTGGTGCAGCGAAAGGTAATCCTGCAGGCGCAGGACGATGCCGCTGCCGAGGACGCCGCCCCACAGCGTCCCGATGCCGCCGAGCACGACCAACACGACCGCCTGGCCGGACGTCGTCCACTGCAACGTGTCCAGCGTGACGAACTGGTGGCTCATCGCGTAGAGGCCGCCGCCGAGGCCGGCCAGCGCCGCGGAGAGGACGAACGCGGTCAATTTATAGAGGTGTACGGGATAGCCGAGCGCACGTACCCGTGACGGGTTGTCGCGAATGGCAAGCAACACGGCGCCGAATGGCGAATGCACGATGCGCCACGCGGCGAACAGTCCGAGCCCGACGAGGGGGAGCATCCAGTAATAGAAGTAATACGGGTCGGAGAGATCCACGCCCCATAGTGTTCGTGGCACGTCCTGCAGCCCGTTGTCGCCGCCGGTGACGTCACCGAGCTGGTTGGCCAGAACGTAGAGCATCTGCGCGAACGCCAACGTGACCATCGCGAAGTAGATGCCGGTGCGCCGCACGGCGAGATACCCGATCGGCACGGCGACGACCGCGGCGGCGGCGACGCCGGCGAGTATCGCGAACGGGAACGCGGCACCGGTCTTGGCCGCGACGATCGCCGCGGTGTAGGCGGACGTGCCCCAGAACGCCGCATGGCCGAACGACAGCAGGCCGACGTACCCGAGCAGCAGGTCCACGGCGACCGCGAACAGCGCCCAGGCGGCGATGTCGAGCGCGACCGGCGGATATAGCACGCGCGGCAGGATGAGCGCGACGGCCACGCCGGCGACCAGCACGGCAAACCGCCCGTAGCGACGAACCAGCCTCACAGCGGCGCCTCCTGCGTCCCGAACAACCCGGCCGGCCGGACGAGCAGCACCGCGGCCATCAATACGAAGATGAGCAACTGCCCGACCACGGCCGGCGCATAGGCCTGCGCCCACGACGTCAGCACGCCGATCGCGAAGCCGGTGAGCACGGACCCGATGATCGAGCCGAGACCACCGATCACGACGACCGCGAACACCACGATGATGAGGTCGGCGCCCATCAGCGGCGTGACCGCCTGCACCGGCGCGGCGAGCACGCCGGCGAGACCGGCGAGCGCGATGCCGAATCCGAAGACCGGAGTTACCCATCGAGCGACGTTGACGCCGAGCGCGCGCGTCAACTCCGGCCGCTCCGTGGCCGCCCGCACGACAACCCCGACACGGGTACGCGCGAGCGCCCACCAGGCGAGCAAGGAGCACGCCGCCGCAACACCGAAGACGAACAGCCGGTACGCCGGATAGACGAACGAACCCACCCGCACCGCGCCGGCGAGCTCGACGGGTGGCTCATAGGGGCTCGCCGTCGGCCCGAAGTGCCACGTGATCGCGGCCTGCAGCACCAGCGTGATGCCGAAGGTGAGCAGGAAGTTGTACAGCGGGTCGAGCGGCGTGAGCCGGGCGATGACGGCGCGCTCCAGCGCCATTCCGGCCAGAAACAAGACAACCGGCACGAGGCCGAGCGCCCACCAGAACGGGAGTCCCAGGGAATGCAGCACGACGTACGCGCCGTACGCGCCGAGCATGTAACAGGCGCCGTGCGCGAAGTTGACGACGCCGAGCATGCCGAATATGACCGCGAGCCCAAGCGCGAGCATGGCATAGAAGCCGCCGCTGGCGAGACCGTTGACGGTTTGTTCGAGGAATCCGCTCATTGGCGCCGCCTACCGAGCTGAGGTGTGTGGGGTGGCCGCTATGGTGCTTGACCACCCCACACCCGGGATGTGTGGTGCCGGACCTACATGTGGCAGTCGCCGGACGGTGGCGCGTAGGCCTTGTCGGCCGGAATCGTCGCGACGATCTTCTCGTAGTCCCACGCTTCGCTGACTTCGGAGGACGGCTTGACCTGCGCGAGGTACGTGTCGTGCGTGACGAGGTGGTCGGCGGCGCGGATCGTGCCATTGCGCAGGAACAGGTCGTTGATGTGCTTCCCGTCGAGGCCGGCGACGACCTTGTCGGCGTTGTCTGTGCCGGCCGCCTGCACCGCTTCGAGGTAGTTCATCGCCGCCGAGTAGTTCGCCGCGTGCGCGAACGTCGGCCGGGAGTGCGTCTTGGCCTCGAACCGGTCGGCGAACGCGCGGTTGGTCTGATCGAAGTTCCAGTACCACGGATCGGTGAACTCGGTCCCGGCGAGCGCGTCCGGGCCAAGGGAGTTGATGTCGGTGATGAACATCAGCCCGACCACCAGCTTGATGCCCTTGTCCTTGAGCTTGAACTGGTTGTACTGCTTGACAACGTTCTGCAGGTCCGCGCCGGCCTGCATGGCGCCCAGCGTGTCCGGCTTCGAGCTGAGTGTCGACGCCTTGAGTAGCAGGGACGAGTAATCCTCGGTCGGGTTCGGGAACGGCGAGGCCGCGGTCGCGACGACCGTACCGCCGGCACTCTTGACCGCGGCGGAGAAGCCGTCGCGCATCTGCTGCCCGAAAAGGTAGTCCGGGTAGATGATGTACCAGTTCTTGTCGCCATTCTGGGTGGCCGCGATGCCGGTCGTGGCGGCCAGCATGTTCGTGTCGTACGCATAGTGGTACGTGTACTTGTTGCAGGACTTGCCGTTGAGGTCGTCGCTCGCCCCGCTGATGTTGAAGTACAGCCTCTTGGACTGCTTGGCGACATCGGCAACCGCGACCGCCGCTGAGGACGTTGGCACGTCGAAGATCGCGTCGACCTGCTGCCGGCCGTACATCTGCTGCGCATCGGTCTTCGCGACATCCGGCTTGTTCTGATGATCCGCACTGATCACCGTGATGTTCTTCGTGATCGCCTTCGCGCCGTACTTCGCCTTGAAGTCATCGATCGCCATCTGGACAGCGGTGACGGCGTTCTTGCCGCCAAGCTGCGAGTACGGGCCCGACTGGTCGTTCAGGACGCCGAGGACGATCTTGTTGTCGGACAACTTTGTCGACGATCCCGACGCGGGACCTCCGCCGCTGCACGCGGCGAGTAGCGCCGCGGCGACACCGAGCGTGGTGGCGACGCGAAGGCGTCGACCCAGATGAACGCGCATGGTAATCCTCAACTTTCGGTGGGGGATGTCAGAGTCCTAGGTACGCGAGCAGTTCCGGCTCGCGGTCGGCGAGTTCGTCGGCGGCGAACTCGGCGACGAGGCGGCCCTCGGCCAGCAGGTGGTGACGGTCGGCGACGGTCGCGGCGAAGTGCACGTTCTGTTCCACGAGCAGCACGGCCACGCCGTGCGCTCGTACCTCCCGCAACACGTCGCCGACCTCGGCGACGAGGCGCGGTGAGAGTCCTTCCGTCGGCTCGTCGGCCAACACCAGCCGCGAACCCATGTGCAGCACCCGGGCGATCGCGAGCATCTGCTGCTCCCCGCCGGAGAGCCGGTTCGACGGCGTGCCGCGACGCGACGCGAGCGACGGGAAGGTCTCGTAGATCCGGTCAAGCGACCACGAATCCGCCTTCCGTACATGGGAGAGCGTGAGTGACTCCTCGACGGTGAGCGTCGCGTACGCGCCCCGGTCATCGGGCACCCAGCCGAGCCCGAGGCGGGCCCGCACGTGGCTCGGTGCCCGCGTGATGTCGACGCCGCCGTACCGGATCTGGCCGGTGTGCTGCCGGTGCAGGCCCATGATGGTTCGCAGCAGGGTGGTCTTGCCGGCGCCGTTGCGCCCGCAGAGCGTGACGATCTCGCCATCGGCGACCCGCAGTGACACGTCGCGGATCGCGACCGCCTCGCCATGGAACGCCGAGACATTGTCAATCTCCAGCATGTGCGGCCCCCAGGTAGGCGTCGATCACGCGTTGATCGGCGCGGACCTCGTCATAGCCGCCCTCGGCGAGCACGCGGCCGGCCGACAGCACCGTCACCCGGTCGGCGAGCTTCGCGACGACGTTCATGTTGTGCTCGACCATCACGACGGTGCGGCCCTCGCGAACGCGGGCGATCAGGTCGATGGTGCGCGCGATGTCCTCGGCGCCCATGCCGGCGGTGGGCTCGTCGAGCAGGAGAACCTTGGGCGCCAGCGCCAGCGCGAGCGCGAGTTCGAGCGCGCGTTTGCGGCCGTACGGCAACAGTTGCGCGGCGACATCGGCGTGCGCCGCCAGACCCACCGCGTCGAGCGTCGCCCGGTCGTTCCAGATCATCAGCCTGTTTCCTCAGCTATCGGCGGGCG
>DATCXD010000411.1:0-2149 GCA_036566005.1 Micromonosporaceae bacterium
GACAATCGACCACGAGCCGGCGACAAGGGCCAGGCTGGACGTGGCGAGATCCGTCGACCCCTGCCGCATCAGCTGGACACGGTTGGTGGAATTCTCCAGGCGGACCTGGTTGCCGGAGGTGGTTCCGCCGCCGCTACAACCCACGATCGTGCGGACGCCAGCAGAGCCGGACGGCTTGACCGCCGCAAGGTATGTCTGCCCTGTCGCGCCCGTGGCGGGCGCGCTCGATGTCAGCACGTCCGACGTAGCGGTGCCAGGCACGCGGACGACAGGTTTGCCTGTGGGGGACTCAGCCGTCTCCCACTTCGACGTGCCGCCCGTGCGGGTAGCGGTCCAGCCGTTGCCGGAGTCGTCGGGCCACGCCGTTACCGAGTCGCCGTCGCTCAGCCCGACGATCGAATCGGCGCGCCACCACGTGTGCGGCAGCATGGATGCGATCGTCGCCACTGGTCACTCCCTCTCGGCTGCGGCTGAAATGAATGGGGAGTGGATCAGGTCAGGGTCACCTTGCACGCGCCGACAGCCCACGTCGCGGAGTCGCCGATCGCGAGCGTCTTGGGCGCGGACAGAGCGGTCCAGTCGGTGCGCTGCGTGCCGCCCGAGCTGGCGCTGTAGACGGCGAAGTGCGTGACCGTGCCGGCGCTGGTAGCGGTGGCAGTGGTGAGGCTGTTGGCGTTCGCTTTCACGCTCGGGTCCGCAGCCGTGGCCGCAGCCCAGCCCGTCGCCCCGATCGCCGTCCGGGCCAGCCCGCCGAACTCCGACGAGCCGTTCGTCGAGTACGCGATGTAGTCCGTCGCGCCTGTCGTGGGGAACCGCGCGTCCAGCGTCGCCTGCGCCTCGGTCGTGGTCAGTCCAGCCATGTCGAATCTCCTTGAGGCTCAGGGGGTTTCAGTTCTCGCCGTAGATCACGAGCGAGCCGGCGTCAGCGTGGAAGTCCTCGCCCGCCGCGAACGGCTTCGTCGGCGTCCAGTCCGGGTCGACGTACCAGATCTCATCCGTCGCCGCGTCCGCCAGGCCGAAGCCCTGCACAGCGGTGGACGCGACCGGCATGTTCGGGATCGTCACACCCGAGTCGTTCGCCACCTTGCCCGTCTGGCCGAACGTTCCCGCCGTCGCCGGAGCGAACGGCACGGCAGGCCGCAGGTAGCCGCCACCGACGACCTCAGTGCCGTCCGTGCCCACCTTCGTCGGCGGATCCGTGAACAACACCAGCTCGCTGCCCGCGGTGCGCTCGTCGAGGTAGCGGATCGTCTCAGCCTCGGTCAGGAATCCCACAGCGCCTCCTCAGGCGTAGGTGTCGAACGTCTCGATGGACAGCGCCGCCGTCCCCGCCTGCGCCACGCTCCCGCCACCAGCGGGCAGCATCGGCATGAGCGGCGGCATCGCGACCAGGTGCATCAGGTCCGTGCCGTCGTCGGCCGTGACAGACGTCGAGGCCGTGTCGATCACCGCACCCGCCGGCAGCGCGTCCGTCGTGAGCGTCACCCCGCCCGCCGTCAGGACCACCGTGCCGCCTGAGGTGAGCGTCACCAGCATGTGCGCGGCCGCCGTGCCGTCGTTGGTCAGTGGAACGGACGAGCCAGCGCCTACGGCCGTCGTGCGCGCAGTCAGGGCACGCTTGAACGGGTCGTGAGCGATGAGCGGGATCTGGAAGGTGACGCGGTACGGGTAGACGTCGATCGGGGTCGAGGTGCGCGGCTGGTCATTCAGAACCACCGTCAGCGCCTTCGGCACCGACTCATGCTTGATGAGCTCACCGGGGCCGAGGCCGGGCATGTCCGCCGTGATCTTCTCGCGCACCCGGAACGCCGCCGCCATGTCCGGGCAGTGCGCCCGCCCGAGCAGCGTCACCAGACGACCCGACCACAGGCGAGCGGAGCCGAACCCGCCATGACGGCCGGTGTTGTCGTCGTAGGTCGACCGCAGCGGCGCCGCGTCCCAACCCTCCGTGCTGGCCACCGCCCAGCGCACGCCGTCAGCGTCCGGGGTGTCGTCCATGAGGATGCCGCAGAAGGTCGTTGGCCAGGGGTCAGCCACCGTTGGCCACCTTCCAGTTGAGCCGATCCTCGACCATCCGCGCCACGGTGGCCGCGTCAGGGCCGCTGATGTTGAAGGTGTTGCCGCCCGAGGTGAGCGCTGACGCGAGCCG
>DATCXD010000475.1:0-2912 GCA_036566005.1 Micromonosporaceae bacterium
CCGGAAGCGGCGGCGGTCGCGCCGGCCGACGTGCCGTGCGAACCGCCGCTGACCGCGAGCCAAACGAAGCCGCCGAGCAGGATGACGGCGGCGACGAGCGCGCCGACTAGCGCCGCGGCACGCGGCCGCGGTTGTTCAACGCTGCTCATGGCACCCTCCGTCCGGCCGCACACCCATGCGGTGGCGGCCAAGTTCAGCATGCCAACGTCTCAGCCGCCAACTCCGACCACCCTCGAACCGGCGCCGGCGCGCCCGGCTGACCCGGAACCGGCCGGTGCCGGTCGCGGTGCGGCGGGACGTTGACACCCGGCCGGTGAGCAGTGATGCTAAGCAAGCGCTTAGTCAACGCGATGGCCGGCGCGGCCACGTCCGCACACGAGCGGGTGGACGTCCGCGATGCGGGGCGACGTCAGCACACAGCGGGGCGAAATCCGCGATGCGCGTGGCGGTGAGTGCGCGACGCGGGCGCGAACGACGTCGGCGACGCGAAGATGTGCCACCGCCCGCCGGGCCGGGCACGCCGATCCGGACGGCAGGGGGCAGATGGGCAATATCAGCTATGACTTCGGCGGTCGAACCGTCATCGTTACGGGCGCCGCCCAGGGCATCGGCCTCGCGCTCGCGACGTTCTTCGACGCCGCCGGCGCCGACACCGTCCTCGTCGACTTCGACGCCGACACCCTCGCCACGGCGGTCGTGGGTCTCGGCGCCAAGGCTCAGGCCGTACCGGCGGATGTGTCGGCCTCAGCCGACGCAGACCGGGCCGTCGCGACGGCGATCGAGCGCACCGGACGCCTCGATGTCCTGGTCAACAATGCCGGCATCCTGCGTGACAACGTCCTCTGGAAGATTTCGGACGCCGACTGGGACGACGTGCTCGCCACGCACGGCGGCGGCACGTTCCGCTTCACCCGGGCGGCGGTGTCGCACTTCCGCGCGCAGCAATATGGCCGCGTGATCAACGTGACCTCCTACACCGGGCTGCGTGGCAACACCGGGCAGGCGAACTATGCGATGGCCAAGGCCGGCATCATCGGCTTTACCAAGACCGCGGCCAAGGAGTTGGCGCGCTTCGGCGTCACGGTCAATGCCATCTCGCCGAACGCGCAGACCCGCATGATCGATTCGATCCCCGAGGCCAAGCGGGCCGAACTCGCAAGCGGCATCCCGATGGGCCGCTTCGCCGCACCGGCCGAGATGTGCGCGGCCGTCGGGTTCCTTGCATCGGAGGAAGCCGGCTACGTTACCGGCATAGTCCTTCCCGTCGACGGTGGAGTTTCGATATGAGTTCTGTCCCCGGTCGGTTCGCCGGCAAGGTCGCCCTTGTCACCGGCGCGAGCCGCGGCATCGGGTTCGCGGTCGCGGAACGTCTCGTGTCCGAAGGCGCACGCGTGTGCATCACCGCCCGCAAGGCCGATGCGCTGGAGGCCGCGGTCGAATCGTTGGGCGGCAAGGAACACGCGATGCTCGTCGCCGGCAAGGGCGACGACACCGAGCATCACGCCGCGGCGGTTGCAGCCGTCATCGACGGGTACGGCCGACTCGACGTACTGGTGAACAACACCGGCATCAACCCGGCCTTCGGCCCGATGATCGAACAAGAACTCAGCGCCGCCCGCAAGGTTTTCGACGTCAACGTGATCGGTGCCGTCGGCTGGATCAAGGCGGCGTACGACGGATGGCTCGCCGCGAACGGTGGTTCGATCGTCAACATCGCGTCGATCGCCGGAACCGGACCCGCACCCGGTCTCGGCTATTACGCGGCGAGCAAGGCGGCCCTGATCCAGATGACACAGCAACTCGGATTCGAGCTGGCACCGAAGGTCCGGGTCAACGCCGTCGCCCCGGCCGTCATCAAGACGCAGTTCGCCCGCGCGTTGTACGAAGGGCGCGAAGAGGAGGCCGCGGCCGGATACGCCCTCGGTCGGCTCGGACTGCCCCACGATGTGGCCGGCGCCGTGGCGTTCTTCGCGTCATCGGATGCGGACTGGATCACCGGACAGACGCTCGTCATCGACGGTGGCGTGAGCCTCATGAGGGGAGTGGGATGACGTTCGCATCGGTCGACGCTCTGCGCGAGGCGGTCGGAAAAGACCTGGGCTACAGCGACTGGATCATCATCGACCAGGCGCGTATCAACCGGTTCGCCGACGCGACCGGCGACTATCAGTGGATCCACGTCGACCCGGAGCGTGCCGCGCAGGGCCCGTTCAAGACGACGATCGCGCACGGCTATCTCACGCTGTCCCTGCTGCCGGTGTTGACGACCGGGCTCGTCCGCGTCGACGGCGTCCGCATGGGCGTCAACTACGGCGTGAACAAGGTGCGCTTTCCGGCGCCGGTGCCGGTCGACTCGCGGGTCCGCGCGCGGGTCGAGATCGTCTCGGTCGAGGACGTCGGCGGCGGCGTACAAGTGACGAGCCGCGTGACGGTCGAACGGGACGGCGGCGACAAGCCGGTCTGCGTTGCCGAGTCGGTCGCCCGGTTCTATTCGTAGATCGATCCGCGTTCGTAGGTCGATCCGCGTTCGTAGGTCGATCGGCGTTGAGGGAGGCTTATCACCATGCAGCTGCACGATGCCGGCGTGGTCATCACGGGCGGCGGTAACGGGATCGGCGCGGCGATGGCCCGGCGATTTGCGGCGCTCGGCGCGCGCGTGGTGGTCAATGACCTGCACGCCGGATCATGCGATGCGGTGGCGAGCGAGATCGGCGGCTTCTCCGTGCCGGGCGACGCGGCCACCGCGTCCGGCGCACAGGCACTCGTCGACGCGGCCCGGGCCCATCTCGGCGCGATCGACCTGTTCTGTGCGAACGCCGGCGTCGGCACGGGCGGCGGACCGGAAGCGCCCGAGGACGACTGGGATCTGGCCTGGCAGGTCAACGTCATGGCCCACGTACGGGCGGCTCGCG
>DATCXD010000421.1:0-3305 GCA_036566005.1 Micromonosporaceae bacterium
GGGCTCGCGGCCGCGGCCGAACTGTTGGACGAACCGCACTATGCGAGGGTCGCCCACGAGGTGCGGGCCGCGCTCGGCGACACGTTCGTCCGCGACGGCCGGCTCCGCAAGGGCGACAAGGATGACCGGGTCGACGCGAGCCTGCTGTGGTGCACGTTGCCGTTCGGCCTGCTCACCCCGGACGATCCGGTGATGAGGGCGACCGCGGACGCTGTCCGCGCCGATCTGCGTGGCCACACCGGCGGCATCTACCGGTACGTCGGCGACACCTATTACGGCGGCGGCGAGTGGATCCTGTTGACCGCGTGGCTCGGTTGGTATGACGCGGTCACCGGCAACACCGACGGCGTACGGGCGGCCCGGGACTGGATCCGCGGCGCCGCCACAATGAAGCTCGATCTGCCCGAGCAGAAGACCGACGGCGCACAGGACCTCGCGATGGTCGAGCCATGGGTGAAGCGGTGGGGTCCGGTCGCGACGCCGCTGCTGTGGTCGCATGCGATGTACCTGGTCATGTCGGCGGCGGCAACGTCGAGCTGACCGCTCACGTCGGCGTGCGATCTTGCATCTCCCACGCGTGATCGAGCACGTGCCACGCGATCCGGCGGGCCGCGTACGCCGGTGGCCAGCTGCCGCGCGGCACGTCACCGCCGGCCCAGGGTCGGCTCAGCGCCGCGATGATGTCGGTCCGCAGCGCCGCGATCGCTGTAGTGTCTCCGAGGTCGGGCCGCTTGTGTTTGACCCCGATCTTCCGTGCGTACGACGCCTCGGCGCCGACGACGTGGTCGGCCATCTTGTCCCGATCGCGCCCACCACCCCGCGGCCCCTTGGTGAGCTCTGCCGGCGTGGCCGTCACGATGTCGGCGAACTCGTCCCACGCCGCCGACACGAGCGCGGCGAGCCGCCGGGCGTGCGTGCCGGTCAGCGCGTCCCGGTCGGCTTCGGCCGCGTGGTCGAGCACGCCGAAGTCGGTTGAGGTGTTGCCGGGGACGCGCTCGACCACGGTGAACACGTCGGTCGGGACGGCCAGCCCGGCCCGCTCGACCACCGGCGCATATCGCGGTAGGTAGCCCGCGAGCGCGTCGAGCGCCTGTTCCTCGTCCCTCCCCGACCGCGACCAGCCGGGCCATGCCAGGGCCGCCGCGAACACCTTCTTCTCACCGACCTCGAGATAGACGTCTGTTCGTCGGGATGTGGTCACCGCCTCATCTTCACGCACCCGACCGACAGGATCGACCGGGCTACGGTCGAGGAATGCGCATCCTGTTGATCTCGGCCAGCACCCGGTCCGCGTCCACGAACTCGGCCGCGCTACGCGCGATGCACGAACACCGGCCGGCCGGCATCGACACCGTCTGGTACGAGGACCAGGACGAGGACGAGACCGGGCTCGCGAGCCTGCCCGCGTTCAACCCGGACGACGAGGACGACCTGCCGCCGGCGGTCGTGACGCTGCGCGCGACGATCGACTCGGCCGACGCCGTACTGTTCTGCACGCCCGAATACGCCGGGTCGTTGCCCGGCAGCTTCAAGAACCTCCTGGACTGGACGGTCCGCGGCGGCAACCTCTACGGCAAACCCGTCGCGTACGTCTCGGTCGCCGCGCAGGGGCGCGGAGAGGGCGCCGAGGCGAACCTGCGCTCCGTGCTCGGTTACGTCGGGGCGACGCTGATCGCGGACGCATGTGCCCGTGTGTTCGTCGACCGCGAAGCGGTCGGGCCGGACGGTCGCGTCACCGACCGCCCGACCCGCGACCAATTGGTGGCCGCTCTGGTGCACCTGGCCGAGGCCGCCGCCACTGCTACGGCACCGTCTCAATAGTCGCCAGCGCGGGTGGCACGGCAGCGGTGTGGACGACGCCGAGCCGCCGAGTCGCCCGCGTGATCGCGACGTAGAGGTCGTTGCCGCCACGGGCCGATGCGCCGACGATCGCCGCCGGTTCGACGACGATGACCGAGTCGAATTCGAGGCCCTTGGCCTGCCGTACGGTCAGCACGACCACGCTCGCGGTGAGGTCGGTGTCGTCGCCGGTGGCCGCCTCCGGTAGCGCGGCGCGTACATCGTCGAGGCACGCCTCGGGCACGATCACCGCCAGCCGACCGTCACCGAGATGGCCGATCTCCGCGTCGACCGCGTCGCGGACACCGGCCGCGATGCTGGCGACCGCTCGACGCCAGGGTGCCTCGCCGACGGCCCGGATCGACGTCGGCACGGCCAGGGTCGGGTCGATGTCGCGCAGCACGTCGGCCGCCACCGCCATGATCTCCGCCGGGGTGCGGTAGTTGACCGTCAGCTCCGTCCGTCGCCACCGGTCGGCCACGTACGGTCGCAGAGCCGCGTCCCACGACGTCGTACCGGCCGCGGCGCTGGTCTGGGCGACGTCACCGACGAGCGTCATCGACCGGCTCGGGCAGCGGCGCATCAACGCGCGCCACGCCATCGCGGACAGTTCCTGTGCCTCGTCGACGATCACATGCCCGTACGCCCACCGCGGGTCGGCCGCCGCGCGCTCAGCGACGCTCAGGCCGTCGCCGTCGACCTGACGTTCGGCCAGCCGCGCGGGGTCGATCAGGTCGAAGGCCATCAGCACCTCGGGATCGTCGTCGATGTCGCGCGACAGGATCTCCAGGACGCCCTCGGCGTACGCCTTCGCGCGTGCCGCTTCGGCCTGGTCGATCGCCCGCTCTTCCGCGTCGTCCACGCCGAGACATTCGGCCGCCTCGTCGAGCAGCACGATGTCGGCGGCGGTCCAGCCGTTCCCCGGTTGCCGGCGAAGGCGATCCCGCTCGGCCCGGGAGAGCTGCGGCGCCGCGATCTCCAGCGCAATCGGATCGGCGTACAGGTCGGCCAGCAGTTGCTCGGGGGTGAGTTCGGGCCAGAGCTCGCCCAGCGCGGCCTGAACCGATGAGCTCGCGGTCAGGTCATCGCGGACGAGCACGATGTCGCCGCTGGTCAACAGGTTCGGGCCGCCGACGACGTTCGCGCCGACCCGATCGGCGACCTGATTGGCCAACGCGTCGATCATCTGGCGAACGAAGACGCGCCGGGCCGGATTGTGCGGAAGCCGGCTCGCCCGGGCCAGGTCGCGAGCGTGCTCGACGACGTCAGGATCGAGCACGAGCGTGTCGCGCTCGAAGGCGACCTCCCACGGCTCGTCCGGCACGCGTTCCCGGTCGGCCACGGCCCGCGCAATGACCTCCGCCATCCCCGCGCGCCCCTTGATCTCCGCCGTCGCGTCCGGTTCCGCCGCCGTCGCGGCCAAGCCGGGCACGAGGCTGCCGGTGGTCGCGAGCACGACCGCCGTC
>DATCXD010000448.1:0-3310 GCA_036566005.1 Micromonosporaceae bacterium
GACGACAACCATGCCGTACGTCTCGGCATGTGATGCCAGGACCAGCAGATCCGCCGATGCGTATGTGGTGGCGAGATCGTCGCCGGTACGTGGACCGGCAAAGTGCACGCGATGGCGGATCCCGTCCGCGCGCACCTGACGGCGGAGCAGCTCCACGAAGCCCGGATCGCGGTCGAGCGACCCGACACACGTACACCGCCAGGGGAGGTCGGCGATCTTCGCCAGTGCCGCGAACAGCATGTCGTGGCCCTTGTTCGGCGCAACCGCCGCGACGCACAGCAGATCCCGGCCGGGCGCGGATCCCGATGTCAGGTCGGCCGCGTCGACGCCGGGCCGAGCGGCGTGCACGCGATGCGGTGGCAGCTCGTACCGGTCGATCAGCCGCCGCCGGGTCCACTCGCTCGTCGTGATGACCGCGGCGGCGGCCGACAGCACCGACCGCTCGCGCTGGTCCGCGTCGCGTGCATCATCGCGGAACCCGGCGTCGGGCACCCGCATGTCACCGAGCGGCATGTGCACCAGAACGGCCAACCGCAGTCGACGCGCCGCCGGCACGAGCACCTCTGGGGCCGTCGACGCGAGCAGCCCGTCGACCAGCGCGACCGCGCCGTCTGGCAGCCCAGCGATGACCGCGTCGAGCGCCGCGCGCGCCGGCGCGTCCGGCTCTGGCCAGCTTCCGGCGACGCCGTGCTCGGGTACGTCCCAGCCGAGTGCTCGCAGCCCATCGCTCACCCGCCGGTCGTAGGCGTTGCCGCCGCTCGGCCGCTTCGGATCGTCGATGCCGTCGGGCACGACCAAATGGACAGTGGTCACAACGACCGCTCATAGCTGGCCCACGCGATGTGGGATTCGTGCAGCGTGACCACGATCCCGGCAAGTCCCCGGGCGCCCTCGCCGAGCGCGCCCGCGTCGATCTGGGCAGCGAGCCGGTCGGCGATCACCGCAGCGAGCGCCTCGGTCGAGGTGTTCACGCCGGCGAAAGCGGGCTCGTCGTCGAGGTTCCGGTAGCTCAGCTCGCCGACGATGGAGTGCAGCACCTCGGCCGCCCGGCCGATGTCCACCACGATGTTGTCGGCGTCCAGCGCCGGGCGGCGGAACGTCGCGTCGACGACGAACGTCGCGCCGTGCAGGCGTTGCGCCGGCCCGAACACCTCGCCGTGGAAACTGTGCGCGATCATCATGTGATCGCGGACGGTCACGCTGAACACAGACTCACCCTTCGCCGTACGTGATGGTGTGGCAGAGCGCCGGGAGTCGGCCGTCGGCCAGCCGGGCCATGACCTCGGGCAGCTCGCGGAAGCTCGACTCGCCGGTGATCAGCACGTCGAAGGCGGGATCCCGCAACAGGTCCAGCGCTAGTGCCAACCGGTCGGTCATCGACCGCCGCCCCCGGCGGGCGGGCGAGACCATGCCGACCTGACTCGCGCGGATGGCGAGGCGCCCGGAGTGGAAGGCACCGCCGAGCGACAGCGTGACGTCGGCATCGCCGTACCAGCTGAGCTCGATGACCTTGCCCTCGGTGGCGAGCAGGTCGAGGGCGAGCTGGAGCCCGGCGGACGTCGCGCTGCTGTGCAGCACCAGGTCACGGCCGCTGATGGCGTCGGACGGCAGCGCGAAGTCGACGCCGAGCGCGGCCGCGATTTCGGCGCGGCTCGGGTCGACGTCCACCAACGTGACCCGGACGCCGGGAAACCGGGCGAGGAGACGGGCGACGCAGCAGCCGACCATGCCGGCGCCGACGACGGCGACCCGGTCGCCTAGCAGGGGGGCGGCGTCCCACATCGCGTTGACGGCGGTCTCCACCGTGCCGGCCAGCACCGCTCGGCCGGGTGGGACGTCATCGGGTACGACGACGACGGATCGGGCCGGCACGACGTAGGCCGTCTGGTGCGGATAGAGGCAGAACACGTTCCGGCCGAGAAGCGCCGCCGGCCCCTGCTCGACGACGCCGACGTTCAGGTAGCCGTACTTCACCGGACCCGGAAAGTCGCC
The DNA here is from genome assembly GCA_036566005.1 of Micromonosporaceae bacterium. Classification (GTDB taxonomy): domain Bacteria; phylum Actinomycetota; class Actinomycetes; order Mycobacteriales; family Micromonosporaceae; genus DASQPR01. The sequence goes on from DATCXD010000448.1 coordinate 1,993, forward strand.
CTCCTGGAACGGCGCCCGCATCGCGGCATACTGGCTCGGCGGCACGCCACCCCGGAACACCAGCGTCTCGGTGCCCCGGCTGACACCCGTACGGAGCGTGCGGACCAGGACGTCGTCCGGGCCGGCATCGGGCAGCGTGACCGGCCGGATCTCGCCGATCCCGGGCTCACACAGCCAGAACCCGAGCGCGTCGTTCCGCACCGGCCTCACCCTCCTTTGCACCCCGAAATGAACCGTACCGTCCGATTACCCGTGTTATTGCTGTACTCCACAGACACACGGAGGTTCGGTGCGTACGGTTCGAACGGGCCCGGTGATCGGGCTGATCGCCCAACTGGTGCTGCTCGGTGTACTCGCCGTCAGCGTCGGGCTGGGCGCCGCAGGTTTGTTCGCCGGGGCGGCGTGGGGCGTGGCGACGTACGTGATGCTGGCCCGTGGCCTCGGCCGGTCCGGCGACGACCGGCTCGGGCCGGCCGACCGGGTCACGCTGACCCGGGCCATGCTCGTCGGCGGCGTGACGGCCCTGGTCGTGGGCGCGTTCGACCGGTCGGTGTCGGTATCGACGCTCGTCGCGCTGGCCGGCGTCGCGCTCGTCCTCGACGCGGTCGACGGCTGGGTGGCTCGCCGTACGGAAACCGTGTCCGATTTCGGCGCGCTCTTCGACATGGAGGTCGATGCATTCCTGATCTTGGTCCTGAGCGTGTACGCCGCCCGTACCGTCGGTGGCTGGGTGCTCGCGATCGGCGCCGCGCGCTACGGGTTCGGCGTGGCCGGTCGGCTACTGCCCTGGATGCACGCGTCGCTGCCGGCCCGCTACTGGCGAAAGGTGGTCGCGGCGACCCAGGGCATCGTTCTGGCCGTCGTGGCGACCGGCGTGCTGCCGTCCGTCGTGGCCGTGGTCGCACTCGCCGGCGCGCTGGCACTGCTCGCCGAGTCGTTCGGTCGCGACGTGTGGTGGTTGTGGCGCCGCCAGTCCGGGCGACGGGAGCTCAGCATCGAGCGACCGGAGCACGGCATCGTCGGGACGGCGCCGATCGGCCGCGTCGAGCGTGTCGCGCATGCCGAGCAGGTCGCGCATGCCGAGCGTGTCGAGCGGGAGATCGCCGAGCCGGCGCGAATCGCCGTCCCGGTGGCCGAGATCGGTGGGCCCGGGCCGGATGCGGACTGATGTGGCCGACGGACCTCATCCGTACAGCGGGCATTGGCGACACCGCTGTCAACGGCCACTGGGCGTGTCGACGTCGCCGACGTGCTGACGTGTTCGCGCACTCCTCGGCCGACGGCGGGCGAGGACGCGCTCGCCGGCTATCTCCGGGAC
>DATCXD010000454.1:0-4756 GCA_036566005.1 Micromonosporaceae bacterium
TCCGTTGAGTGCCCGCATCGGTGCGGCGTCATCGGCGACGTACGTTTGCGCTCGTGTGGTTGGGACCGCATTCCGGACGGCGTCCGGGGCCGTGGTCCCGGGCGCGGGCCGGAAGCGGCCCGGGGAAGGAATGCGGGACGCACCCGTCGGTCGACGGCGCGACAGCGGAGGAGAGGTTCGCACCAGATGGCGTTGAAGGTTGCGGCGATCAAGGAGTCCGCCGCGGGTGAACGGCGGGTCGCGCTGGCGCCCGAGGCGGTCGCCCGATTGCAGTCGCTCGACATCGACGTGCTCGTCGAGCGTGGAGCGGGTGCGGCGGCGTGGTTTCCCGACGAGGCGTACGAGCAGGCCGGGGCGACTGTCTTGGACGCCGATGAGCTGCGCAAGACCGCAGACGTGTTGGTGTCGATCGGCCAACCGGACGCGGCCACGGTCGCCGCGCTGCGACCCGGGCAGACCGTTATCGGGATGCTGCGGCCGCTCACCGACCCCGGTTATGCCGCCGGGCTGGCCGGCGGCGGCGTGACCGCGATCAGCCTGGATGGCCTGCCCCGCACGGTGAGCCGCGCGCAGTCGATGGACGTGCTGAGCTCGCAGGCCAGCGTGGCCGGCTACCGCGCCGCGCTCACGGCGGCGTACGTCTACGACCGGTATTTCCCGTTGCTCGTGACGGCGGCCGGCACCGCACGACCGGCCGAGGTGCTGGTGCTCGGGGCCGGCGTCGCCGGGCTCCAGGCAATCGCGACCGCTCGGCGGCTGGGCGCGGTTGTCCGCGCGTACGACGTCCGACCGGCATCCGCCTCCGAGGTCGAGTCGCTCGGTGCGCAGTTCCTCAAGCTCACCTCCGTCGCCGGTGCGGCCGGCGAGGGTGGCTACGCCCGCGCGCTCACGCCCGAGGAACAGCAGGCTCAGCAGGACGAATTGACGGCGCACATCGCCAAGCACAACGTCGTCATCACCACCGCACAGGTGCCCGGCCGTCGGCCGCCGCTGCTCGTTACCGAGGCCGCGGTGTCGGCGATGTCGCCCGGATCGGTCCTCGTCGACCTCGGCGCGAGCGAACTCGGCGGCAACGTTGCCGGCTCCCGGCCGGGCGAGACGATCATCACGGCGGGTGGGGTGACCATCGTCGGCGCCGGCAACCTCGCGTCCGATGCGCCGGCCGCCGCGTCCGCCGCGTACAGCCGCAATGTTTGTGCTCTGCTTACCCACCTGGTGCACGACGGCGCGCTGGCGATCGACCTGGCCGACGAGATCCAGGCCGGCATCGTGATCGCGCACGACGGCGCGATCGTCCATGCGCCGACGAATGCCCTGCTCAATCCGCCGGCTGACGCCGCGAGCACCGATGGAGGAACCGCGTCATGACACTGCTCGCCGCGCTGAGCATCTTCGTGCTCAGCCTGCTCGTCGGGTTCGAGGTGATCAGCAAGGTGCCGGCGACGCTGCACACGCCGTTGATGTCGGCCGCGAACTCGATCCACGGTGTCGTCCTCGTCGGTGCGATGTTGATCGCGGTGAGCGCAGACAACGCCATCGGTTACATCCTCGGCTTCATCGCCGCGGCGTTCGCGGGCATGAATGTCGTCGGCGGGTACGTCGTGACCGACCGCATGCTCGGCATGTTCCGGAAGCGACCGACCCCGCCGCCGGCGGTCGAGTCCGCGCCGCTCGACGCGGCGTCGGTGACAGAGGGCAGCCGGGACGCGTCGGGAGTGGCGCGATGAGCGGTGTGGAGACCGGCGTCGAGCTCATCTACCTCGTCGCGGCCGTGTGCTTCGTGCTCGGCCTGCACCTCATGAACTCGCCGGCCACGGCCCGGCGCGGCAACCAGTTGTCGGCCGCCGGCATGATCGCCGCTATCGCCGCGACGCTCGTGCTGATCATCCACGCCGGTACGGTGAAGCCCGTCGGCTGGGTCGTCCTGATCGTCGGTGCGGCGATCGGTGCGGTCGCCGGCCTGATCGCCGCGCGGCGCGTTGCCATGACGGCCATCCCGCAGCTGGTCAGCCTGTTCAACGCGGTCGGCGGCGGTGCGGCCGCCATCGTAGCGATCTACGACTTCGTCACGCTCGCGTCCGGCGACGGTACCCGAATCGCCGGCGAACGGTTCCTGATCGCCACCGTGCTCGATGTCATCATCGGCGCGGTCACGTTCGCCGGATCGCTCATCGCAGCGGGCAAGCTGCAGGGCACGATCTCGTCGAGCCCGATCGTGTTTGCCGGCGTACGCATCCTGAACGTGCTGCTCACGATCGTCATGCTCGGCGGGGGGCTGTGGCTCATCGTGGCGCCGCCATCCTCGTCCGGTGCGGCGATCGGACTGTTGTGCGCGGTGCTGGTCGCGTCGCTCGCGTTCGGCATCACGATGGTGCTGCCGATCGGCGGCGCCGACATGCCCGTCGTCATCTCGCTGCTCAACGCGTTCACCGGTACGGCGGTGGCCATGGCCGGCTTCGTGGTGAACAACTCGGTGCTGATCATCGCGGGCGCCCTGGTCGGCGCGTCCGGCGGCATACTCACCAAGCTGATGGCCGACGCGATGAACCGGTCGATCCCGGCGATCGTCGTGGGCGGGTTCGGCACCGGCGATTCGGGCGGTGACGCCGGTGGTCCGACCGGCGGCAGCATCCGCGAGGTCAAAGCGGACGATGCCGCGATCCAGTTGGCGTACGCGTCGAAGGTCATCATCGTCCCCGGGTACGGCCTCGCCGCCGCCCAGGCGCAGCACGAGGTACGCGAACTGGCCGATCTGTTGGAAAGCCGGGGCGTCGACGTGTCGTACGCGATCCATCCGGTCGCCGGCCGCATGCCGGGCCACATGAACGTATTGCTGGCCGAGGCGAACGTGCCGTACGCGCTGCTGCGCGAGATGGAGGAGATCAACCCCGACTTCGCGCGTACGGACGTCGTGCTGGTGATCGGCGCGAACGACGTCATCAACCCGGCCGCCCGGCGCTCGGGCAACCCGGTGTCGGGCATGCCGATCCTCGACGTCGACCACGCCAAGAGCGTGATCGTGATCAAGCGGTCGATGGCGCCTGGGTACGCTGGCATCGATAACGAGCTCTACAGCGATCCGAAAACCGGCATGTACTTCGCCGATGCGAAGAAGGGCCTGGCCGAGTTGACCGCCGCGGTCAAGACCCTCGTCGGCTAGTCGATGGCTGGTGGCTGTTGGCCGGTGGCGGTTGGCTGCTAGCTGCTGGCCCCTGGCTATCGGCACCGACGTGAGCTTCGTCGTTGACGTGCGCGAAGCGGCTCTGGTGGCAAGATTGCTGACATGACCACGCCCGCGTTCGACGCATCGGCCGTCCCGCCAACAGAGCCGGCGCCGCGGCCGGTCGCGCCGGCACCGGCGGGAGACCGTGAGCCGGTGAACGATCCGGACCCGATCGTGGGCCCGAGCACGACGGGCGGTCTGATCGCGGTGACCGGCGCGACCGGTGCGCTCGGTGGCCGTGTCGCGCGGCGCCTGGCCGACACTGGCGTCGTGCAACGCCTGCTCGTCCGGGATCCGAGCCGTACAGCGGATCTGTCCGGCGCCGAGGTCGTGCGGATCGGTGCCGGTTACGCCGATGGCGACGCCATGCGGGCCGCGCTCGACGGCGTACACACGCTCTTGCTGGTCTCGGCATCGGAGTCGAAGGACCGGCGGGATGTGCACGCGGCAGCGGTCGACGCGGCGGTGGATGCCGGCGTCACCCACATCGTGTACGTGTCATTCGTCGGCGCCGGACCGCACGCGACGTTCACGCTCGCGCGGGATCACGGGCACACCGAGGAACACATCAAGGCGCGCGGCGTCGCTTACACCATCCTGCGCGACAACATGTACCTCGACTTCGTCCCGAACCTCGTCGGCGCGGACGGAGTCCTGCGCGGTCCGGCCGGCAATGGCCGGTTCGGCGGCGTCACGCGCGACGACGTCGCCGATGTCGCGCTGGCCGTCTTGACCTCGGTTGCCGCCGGCGATCAGATGCACATCGGCCGGGTCTACGACGTGACCGGTCGGGAGACCATCTCGATGGCCGAGGTCGCGGCCCAGCTCACCCGGGCCAGCGGACGGCTCATCACGTACGACGCCGAGACCCTCGACCAGGCGTACGCGTCGCGGTCGGTGTACGGCGCCCCGGACTGGGAGGTCGCCGGCTGGGTCACGTCATATTCGGCGATCGCGGCCGGGGATCTCGACGTGGTCACGTCGACCGTTGCCGACCTGACCGGCCACGAACCGATGACATTCGCCGAGTATCTGGCCCGCCACCGCGCCGACATCGACCACCTGCGTAGCGCCTGACCGCACTCGCCAGCGGCGACGCCGGCTGGCCGCGGGACACAATCGGCGGCGCTGACCGCGCTTGTCAGCGGCGGCGCCGGCTGGCCGCGGGACGCACAGTAGGATCACCGCGTTATGACCGCCACACTCGTCGCCAAGGGTCTCGCGGCCGCGCATGGTGACCGTACCCTCTTCAGCGACCTTGATCTGGTGGTTGCTCCGGGCGACGTGATCGGTCTGGTCGGGGCGAACGGCGCCGGTAAGTCAACCCTCCTTCGCATCCTCGCCGGGCTGGCCGCATTGGAAGCCGGCGGCATTTCACTCAGCCCGCCCACGGCCACGGTCGGCCACCTGCTGCAGGAGCCCGAGCGGCGGCCGGGCGAGACGGTCCGCGGACTCCTCGGACGGCGCACCGGCGTCACGGAGGCCCACCGGGCGATGGACGCGGCGGCGGACCGGCTGGCTTACGGCGTTCCG
>DATCXD010000456.1:0-2097 GCA_036566005.1 Micromonosporaceae bacterium
GCCGGAACCGGCCCCACCGGGATCGGCGTCCAGCCTCGATCGTGTCCCGAAACGGCGAAGGGAACACCTGCGTCGGCGTGTTGTCACCGGCGGGCGCGTCCTCGTCGTCCGCATCGGCCGACTGGCGCACACCGACAACGAGAACGATGGCGGCGATCACGGTCGCCGTCATCGAACCGACGATCAATGGGTTCGAGCCGTCCACGACACCGCCGACCAGCAACCCGACGGCGACGAGGATGAGGAGAACGCTCCCGACTATCACCACTTACCGCCTGCGGGGGGTAGGCGATTACCGGCTGGGCGAGTCGATGGCGGATCGGTTGCCCGCGCCTGGATAGGCGTTGGTCGCGCCGGCGGCCGCGAGACCGCCGGAGTTGCCGCCGCCGGGCCGGCTGGTGGCCTCGCCTGCGCGGCCCATCTCCGCTTCGAGCCCCTCGCCGCGACCGTGCAGGTCGCGGAGCTGACTCTCCAGGTATGCCTTGAGCCGCGTGCGGTATTCGCGCTCGAACTGCTTGAGCTCCTCGATGTGCTTCTGCAGCGCGGTGCGCTTGGTGTCCAGACCGCCCATCGCCTCGGCGTGCCGCGTGCGGGCATCGCGATCGAGGGCCTCGGACTTCGCCCGCGCGTCGCGGACGAGCTCTTCAGACTTCGTCCGCGCATCCGAAAGCAGCTTGTCGGCTTCCCGACGGGCATCGGTCACATGGTCATCGGCGGTGCGCTGGGCCATCATGAGCACTCGCAGCGCCTGCTGCTCGCCGTCGCCGGCCGGAGCCGCGCCACCCTGCGAGCGGAGCTGCTCGAGTTCGCTCTGCATGGACCGGGCCGCCTGCTCGGCGGCCGCCTTGTCCCGTTGCAGCCGGTCAAGCTGTGCTTTGAGGTCGCCGTTCTCCTGGACGAGACGCGGGTCGGCGGCCGAACCGGTCGCCTGCCGAGGTGCGCCGCCGGGCTGAGCGCGCAGCTCGTTGTTGTCCTCGATAAGGCGCGCCAGTTCGCGCTCGACCTCGTCCAGGAACGCGTCGACCTCATCTTCGTCGTAGCCCCGCTTGCCGATCGGGGGCTTCTTAAAGGCGACGTTGTGCACGTCGGCCGGGGTCAGCGGCATCGAGACTCCTTGGTCAGTCAGTTGCGGGTGCCGCGGAAGTGCTCACCACGTCAACGGCGCCCAGGTGCGGGCACGTGACTAGATCAACACGCCAGCCACGACTCTCATCAGCACGTACAGGATAAGCAGCAAGACGAGGAACGCTATGTCGATGCTCACCGTACCAATACGCAACGGTGGGATCACTCGCCTCAACGCATGAAGGGGCGGATCAGTGACGGTCCACACCAATTCGAGTGACGCCGCCGCTCCCCGACCAGGTCGCCATCGCCGGGCGTACTGAAGGACATACGTCAGCGCCAATCGGACGATGAGTAAGAGCAGGAGGAAGTACAGCACCAGGTAGAGGACTTGACCAATGATCGACTTCATGGCGTACGGTCGGAGCCTCCGTGCGTCGGCGCCTGCGCCACACCGCGAAGTGTCGGGCAGCAGACAGATTTATCGTGGCGCCGTCAACTCCGGAAGAAGCCGCCCTCAGCGATCTTCGCCTTGTCTTCGGCGGTGACCTGAATGTTCGCCGGCGACAGCAGGAACACCCGGTTCGTCACCCGCTCCATCGTACCCCGCAGGCCGAAGGCCAGGCCTGCAGCGAAGTCAACTAGCCGCTTCGCGTCCGGTTCGGCCATGTCGGTGAGGTTCATGATGACCGGTACGCCGTCGCGGAAATGCTCGCCGATCGCCCGCGCCTCGTTGTACGTGGTCGGGTGCAGCGTGGTGATCTGGTAGCGACGGTCGTCGGCGGTGGCCGGCGGCGCGACCCGTTGCGCCGGAACGACTTCCGGCTCCGTCTGCCGCTCCGGCGCCAGGGCGAGATTGTCGCGGGTCGGATGGGTTACGGCCGCCGACGCGGACGTCGTCGGCGTACGCGGCATCGGCTGTACCGTGGCTGGCTCGCTGTCACGCCGGTAGGCGCTGTGCTCGGCACGCTCGATTCGCTCGGCCCGTTCGATTCGCTCGGCCCGTTCGCTTCGATCGCTGACCACGCGCGC
>DATCXD010000484.1:0-4525 GCA_036566005.1 Micromonosporaceae bacterium
GGCAGGTCGGTCATCGTCATCGAGCACCACCAGGCGGTCATGGCACACGCCGACTGGATCATCGACCTCGGCCCCGGCGCCGGCCACGACGGCGGCCAGATCGTGTTCGAGGGCACACCGGCCGACCTCGTCGCCGCCCGCTCCACCCTCACCGGCCAGCACCTCGCGGCCTACGTCGGCTCGTGACCACGCCGTCGGGTGCACCGCGAGACGCCGTCGTATGTGGCACGATTTCGTAGGTGAGGAGCAGTCCTGCCGTGCAGCACCTTCGTGATCTTGCGCTGCTGCGCCGCGTTCGCGACCGGATCGATCGGGAGTACGCGCAGCCGTTGGATGTCGAGGCGCTCGCCCGTGGGGTGAACATGTCGGCCGGGCACCTCAGCCGCCAGTTCCGGCTCGCCTACGGTGAGTCGCCATACTCCTATTTGATGACGCGGCGTATCGAGCGTGCGATGGCGTTGCTGCGTCGTGGCGATCTGAGTGTCACCGAGGTCTGCTTCGCGGTCGGCTGTGCGTCGCTGGGTACGTTCAGTAGTCGTTTCACCGAATTGGTCGGTGTGCCGCCGAGCACGTACCGGCGTCAGGCGATCAGCGCGCCGGGCGTGACGGGGGTGGCGGCGGGAATGCCGGCGTGTGTGGCCAAACAGGTGACCAGACCGGTCAGGAATCGAGAAGCGTTGGTCACGCAGCCGCAATTGGTCTGACTGGTAGGGATATCACCAGTCACATGAGCGTCCTGCCGCTGGAAGACCCGGACGCATCCTGACCATCACGGAAGGCACCGAGCCAGAGGGGCTTGTGATCACAGGCTGACGGTCAAGCGGACCGTCAGAATGTCGCCGACCGTAAGCCGCTCGGCCTTCCGGACCGACGTCTTCACCGGCACGACGTACTGTCCGTCCTTCGGGAACAGCGATGTCTTCCATTCGGTTCGGCCGATCCGCGCGGCGACCGGAATCATGCCCCAGCCATAGGTCACGAACGCCGAAACCGCCTCCAGTTCGCCGCACTGTTGCTCGGGGACGGTGACGAAGTGCCACGGCGCCGGGCCCTTCCAGAACCACATCTCGCCGATGAACTCCAGATTCATTCGACCAGGATAGGAGCGCGCGTGTGTTCCACCCGCGTGTCGCTGCCTCCGACGGCGGTCGCTCGCCGGCCGGGTCCACCTTCCACCCACGCCGCGAGTCATGTTGTCACGGTCGGACATCCACGGGCCCGACGCGGCTGACCGGAAGACGTCAGGGATTCGTGGTTTGGTTAACCCGAATGGACGTCCGACGTTGGAGGCCCGATGGATACGAAATGGAATTTGACGGTCGATTGCGCCCGGCCGGCGACCCTGGCGGCGTTCTGGAAGGTGGCTCTGGGATACGTTGAAGCGCCCCCGCCACAGGGCTCCGGGAGTTGGCAGGACTGGCTCAGACACTTCGAGGTCCCCGAAGACGAGTGGGACGATGGCGCCTATCTGGCCGATCCCGACGGCGTACGGCCGGGTATCTCGTTCTTGAAGGTGCCGGAATCCAAGGTCGTGAAGAACCGGGTTCACATCGACGTCAACGTCGGTGGAGGTCGCCACCAGCCGCAGGACGCCCGTTGGTCGCGGGTGACAGCGGCGGTCACCCGGCTCACCGATGCGGGTGCGACCGTCATCGGCGTGGATCCGCCGGATGGCACGCCCGACCATATGGTGATGGCCGATCCGGAAGGGAACGAGTTCTGCGTGCTGTGACGCGGCGAGACGGAATCTAGAGCGGGGCGGTACGCGTGCGATTAGCCGTCGTCGCGGCAGAGGCAGAACGGGTGGCCGACTGGGTCGAGGAGCACTCGTACGTGCTCCTGTGGTTGGTGGTCGGCCAGCGTCGCGCCGAGCGCAACCGCCTCAGCAACCGCGGAATCGAGGTCGCCGACCTGGAAGTCGAAATGCATCATCGGACGCTGTTGCCCGTCGACGGGCGGCCAGGCCGGGACCTGATAGTCCGTTGCCTGCTGGAACACGACGTAGATGGATCCCTCCGGAGCGGCGAGGATGGCCGTACCCGGCTCCTCGTGTCCGATGGGCCAGCCGAGCAGCTCGGAGTAGAACCTGGCCAAGGCGCCGGGATCTGGCGCCTCGATCGCGGTTCCCCACCACATGCCGTTCGTTCGAGATCGCATCCACGCAGTCTGTCGCCAACCGCCAGGTGTGTCCACGGACATCGGCCGAGGCGTCCTGAGCGGCGGGGCGTCCTGAGAGACGAGGCGTCCTGAGCGACGGCGCGTCCTGAGAGGCGGGGCGTCGTGAGCGGCACGGAAGCTCCAGCCCGACCCGATGAGCCACCCGCAACAGGCTCGGGCGGGCTGTCGTATGGTCGCGGAGGCGGTGATCGCACGGCGGTCGCCACACGCGTTAGGGAGGTTCCGATGAGCGACGCGCGACCGAGTGGGTCGTTCACCGCGTCGGCCTGGCGGGACATCGCCGGGTGGCGCGACGCCGTTGCCGGCATGCCGTTCATCCGGGCGTTGGCCGACGGATCGCTAGCGACGGACGCTTTCGGGTTTTACCTTGCCCAGGACGCGGCGTACCTCGTGGAGTTCGCGCGCGCGTTGTCGGTTGCGAGTCAGCTCGCGCCGACGCCGGCGGGGCAGACGTTCTTTGCCGGTTCCGCGCATCAGGCATTAGAGGTCGAATCGGTCCTGCATCGCGAGTGGCTGAGCCGGCATGGCTCGGCTCAGAGCGTTCCGGCGTCGCCGGTGACCGCGGCCTACACCGACCACCTCCTGGCGGTCGGGTCCCGGGACGGATATCCCGTCCTGGTCGCTGCGCTACTGCCCTGTTATTGGCTGTACGCCCACATCGGCACCGTGGTGGTGGCGGAGGCCGGCGATTTGGACGCCCACCCGTACGGGCAGTGGATTGCGACCTACGCCGACGCCGCGTTCCAGGAAGCCGCCGGGACTGCCTGTGACCTCGCCGACCAGGCGGCCGACGGCGCCGACTCGACCACTCGCGCTCGGATGTTGACCATGTTCGCCCGCTCGTCGATGCACGAATATCTGTTCTTCGACCAAGGCATGTCGCAGCCGGAGTGGCCAACGCCACCGGTCGCCGGCTAACCGGGAGGGCATTCGCCGGCACATGCTTCACCGGCCCGATCGGGATCGCGTCCTCGGTCATGGTTGAGCAATACGACCTCGCGATCGGTCCGCACGAAACGGGAAAGTGGTGACTGATGGTTTCTCGGTGGGGGACGGTCCGGACGTTGTGTTATTGAAACTGTTGGCGTTCGTCTTGCCACTGGGTGTCGATTCGTTCGCGATGGCGGCCGCGCTCGGCACTCGGCGCCCGACGCGGCGGCAACGCTGGCGGCTGTCGCTGTTGTTCGTGGCGTTCGAGGGTGGAATGCCGTTGATCGGCCTGGCAATCGGTGCGCCGGTGGCATTGGCGATGGGTTCGACCGCCGACTACATAGCCGGTGGTGTTCTGGTCGTGGTCGGCTTATGGATGGTCTTCGCGGACGAAAACGAGGACGAGGCCAACGACCGGATCACTGGCGTTGGCATGTGGTCGGCATTGGCGCTGGGGGCCAGCATCAGCCTGGACGAGCTGGCGATTGGCTTCACGCTCGGCCTCGCTCGGTTGCCGGTCGTCCCGGTCATTGTGGCGATCGCGGTGCAGGCGCTGGTGGCATCACAGCTCGGGTTTCGACTAGGTGCGTACGTGAGCGAGGCCTGGCGGGAGTGGGCCGATCGGTTGGCCGGTATCGTTCTCGCCGCGTTGGGTGTGTACCTGGTTGTTCAACGCGTACGGCAGCGCTAGCTCATGGCTGACGTCGACGGCGAGGGCATCGTGACCGGTGGGCAACCAATAGTCGGTGGGCAATCAATCCTGGTCCGGCGAGGGCTTCTGCTCGAGTACACGACGTTGGGCTGGAACGTCGTCGGCATCGTGGTCCTCGCCTGGAGCGCGATCGTGGCGCGATCGGTGGCGCTGGCCGGCTTCGGTCTGGATTCACTGATCGAGATCGGCGCCTCGATCGTCGTGGTGTGGGAGCTTTCCGGTGCCGACGAACGACGTCAACATCGAGCGCTGCGGTTGATCGCGATCGCCTTCTCGTTGTTGGCCGCGTACCTGGCGATCCAGTCGACCGTCGTGCTGATCGTCGGCTATCAGCCTCGGCACAGCCCGGCCGGCATCGTCTGGACCGCCGCGACCGGCGCGGCCATGTTCGCCTTGGCCGCGGGCAAGTCCAAGACCGGACGAGCGCTGAACAATCCGGTCCTGACGGCTGAAGGCCGGGTTACCGTCGTCGACGGTGTGCTTGCCATCGCGGTGCTAGCCGGCCTGGTTCTCAACGCGGCGTACGGAATGTGGTGGGCGGACCCCGCGGCAGGATACGTGCTGATTTTCTATGCGGTCCGGGAAGTCCGCACGATCATCGGCAGCAAGGCAGGGCGGACACCGGCGTCGTGAGCGCGTACGGTCGCCGAAATGCGTACGCCGCCACTTCCCGGCGCGTTGGCGCCGGTAACCGCGGACCGGCTC
>DATCXD010000500.1:0-4347 GCA_036566005.1 Micromonosporaceae bacterium
GACAGTCTCGGCGACGACCTGGCCGGTCTCGCCGGTGCGGCCACCCGACTCGTCGGGGGCTGGTTCGGCGGCTCGGATCGTGACCGTCGCGGCAACGACCGCTATGGCGAGCGATACGACGGGTACGGCCACCGGAACGACGCCTGGGACGCCGACCGGGGTCGCGCCGGCCACGGCGACCGCCGTGCGGCGTCGACGCACCAGGTCGCGACCGGCTCCGACGCGTGCTGCTCCTGCCCGGTCTGCCGGGCGATCGACTTCGTCCGGGAACCGTCGCCCGAATTCGTCGAGCGCGTCGCGACCGGCGCCAGTGACCTCGCGTCCGGAGTGACGTCGATGCTGCGCGCGTTCGGCGACGTGACGGGGGTCGGACGCGGTCCGCGTCAACGCCCGGGCCGTGCCGACGTTATCGAGGACTACCCGCCGCGCTACCCGACCGAGCCGACGATGGCCGAGCCGACACCGATCGCCGAGCCGGGCGCGGACTCGCCCACCGATGTGCCCGGTGCGAGCGAACCGGCTCACACCGTGCCACCGACCCCGGCGCCGAACCGGCGGTTCGGTGGTGGACTCGGCGCGGACTTCTCGAGCGTGTGGCAGGCGGCCACCCGTGCGCCGATGACAGATCCGCCGCGACGCGCACCGCACACGCCGAAGCCGATGGCGAAGAAAGCGGTCAAGGCCCCCATCGGCATGCCGTCCGAACCGCCGGCACCATCGCGGCCGGTCAACCTACCAACGGGCACCAACCTGCCGGCCGTGCCGTCGTCCGCGACGCGCGCGCCGTCGAAGGCACCGACCGAGTCGAGCACCACGAAGGCCAGCACCACGAAGGCCAGCAGCGCGAAGGGCACCTCCGCGAAGGCCGCGAAGGCCACCAAGGCAGCTGGTGCGAAGGCGACCGGTTCCAAGCCGACCGGTTCCAAGGCGGCCGGGTCCAAGGCGGCCGGGTCCAAGGCGGCCGGTGCGAAGGCGACCGGCACGAAGGCGACCGGCGCGAAGGCGACCGGGTCCAAGGCGACGCCGAGCGGCGCGGCGACCCGGAAGGCGGCGTCGACACCACGCACGACCCGGCAACCGCGAGGCTGACCGGCCGGCATCATCGATGACGATACGAGCGCTTCCGCTTCGCGGTTTTGGCAGCTTGTAGTTCAGCACCGCGCCGCCCGACGCCGAGCCGGCGGGCCCGCGGCAACGCCCCACCGCGGGCCACGGCGACCGGCTAATGTTTGCGCGAGCCACCGCCGCGGTGGCATCTGCATGCAAACCGGGGTCGCGGAAGGAAGCTCGCGTGTCGTTGACGATCGGTGTCGATATCGGCGGCACCAAGGTGTTGGGCGGCGTCGTCGATGACGACGGCAAGATCATCGCTCAGTCGCGCCGTGACACCCCGGCAGTCAGCCCGGCCGAGACGCTGGCGCGGATCGTCGAGGTTGTGACCGAGCTGCTCGTCGATCATGACGTCGACTCGGTGGGAATCGGTGCCGCCGGTTGGATCGACGCCGAGCGCTCTACGGTCCTTTTCGCGCCCAATCTCGCGTGGCGGGACGAGCCGCTGCGCGACGAGCTGCGCAAGCGCCTGCGGGTGCCGGTCGTGGTGGAGAACGACGCGAACGTGGCGGCCTGGGCCGAGTTCCGCTTCGGCGCCGCGAAGGACGCCGACGACTCGATGGTCATGTTCACGCTCGGCACCGGCATCGGCGGCGGCATCGTGCTGGGCGGCGAATTGGTGCGCGGAGCGCATGGGATCGCCGGCGAGATGGGTCACGTTCTCGCGGTCAAGGACGGGTATCCGTGCGGGTGCGGGAGTCGCGGCTGCCTGGAGCAGTACGCGAGCGGGAAGGCGCTCACACGTTTCGCCCGGGAGGCGATCGTGGCCGACGCCAAGGCCGGCGAACGGTTGCTCGCCGACGCCGGGGGAGACCTGACCAAGCTGAACGGACCGATGATCACCGCGGCCGCGAGGGCGGGTGACCAGATCTCGCTCGACGCGTTCGAGAAGTGCGGCTTCTGGCTGGGCCAGGGCCTGTCGGACATCGCGCAGATCCTCGACCCCCAGGTGCTCGTCGTCGGCGGAGGCGTGATCGACGCCGGCGAACTGCTGCTGGAACCGGCCCGCCGGGCGTACGTGGAACGGTTGCCGCAGCGGGCGAAGCTGCCGGTGGCGAATGTGATCGGTGCATCGATGGGCAACACGGCCGGTGTCGTCGGCGCCGCCGACCTCGCCCGGCGCTGACGACGATGTCGAGCCCTTCGCGCACGCCGTCGCTGCGGGTGCTGACCTACAACGTGCATGGACTGCGCGACGACCGTCACGCGCTCGCGTCGGTGGTACGCGAGGCGGCGCCGGACATCGTGATCGTCCAGGAGGCGCCGCGGCGGTTCCGGTGGCGTACGAAATGTGCGGCGCTGGCGCATTCGTGGGGCATGCTGTACGCGGCCGGCGGCCTCCCGGCACTGGGCAACCTGATTGTGACGACGCAGCGGATCCGGGTCCACCAGACGTGGTGCCTTCGCTATCCCTTGACGCCCGGCCGCCACCTGCGTGGTGCCGTGTTCGCACGGTGCTCGATCACCGGCTCGGACGGTCACGAGCTCAGCTTTGTCGTCGCCGGCACACATCTGGCGACCGACGATGCCGAGCGACCGGGACAGGCGCGCGCGTTCGCCGATGCGGTCGAAGCGGTAGGGGACCCGGTCATTGTCGGGCTCGACGCCAACGAGACGGCCGGTGGACCGTCCTGGACGATGGTGGCCGACGGCCGCACCGACGCCGCCGTCGCTTGCGGCGACGACCGGCCGACGTTCCCCGCCTCCCGGCCTCCCCGCCGCCTGGACGCGATGTTCGTCGATCCTCGCTGGACGGTCACGGCGTACGAGGTGATCGCCACCGATTCCGCGGTCGCCGCGAGCGATCACTTGCCGGTGCTGGTCGAGGTGCGGCCGGCGGCCTGAGGTTCTCCGTACGGCCAAATGCCTTTGATCTTGCTCGGCAATGGGTACGGTATGCCACGGTAAGTATGGAATGCCGGTATAGGACAGACCCTCTACGAGGAGGCCAACTCCATGCCCGACAAACGCGATATGCACAAGGCGAAGAGTCATCGGAACAGTAAGAACACGGGTCAGTCGGCCGAGGCACAAGGCAGGGCGCGCGGTCAGGCGTCGGTGCCGGGCCGGTCCGGAGCGGCGATACGAGACACGCAAGCCATGCCAACCATGACCGGCTCCGGCGGCGGGAAGAAGAACAAGAGCCGGCGCTGACATCGGCGCTATTACATGAGCCTCGTGGCTGATGCTACCCATCGGCTCCACCGTTCGGCTTCACGTCACCAGCCGCGCCGATGGCACTCCGGATGCCGGCCGAGCCGGCTGCGTCGCAACGACAGCCGCGCCGCAATGACCATCGCGCCGTAATGACGGTCGCGTCGTAATGACCGCCGCGCCGCAATGAATCGGTGAGGACTGGACAAAGTCGCCCGCGGCGCACCAAGATGGCGCAGCCGGGCGACGACGTTTGGGGAGCATGCGGTTGAGCACCAGGAGGACGAGCGATGGTCGCGGCCGCCACAGTGGCGGGCGTTCGGCGCGGCGCGATCCGGGATCAGTCGCTGCGGAAGCGACGACCGACGCCACTCTGTCGACTCCGTCCGGCGTGTCCGCACCGGGGCGGCCGGGTCAGCCGCCAAATCCGCCCGGCCGACCGGACCAGTCCGCGCAAGTAAATCTGCTAGCACAATCAAGTCGACCTGGGCAACCAAGTCGACCTGGGCAACCAAGTCGACCCGGGCAACCAAGTCGACCCGGGCAACCGGATCGGCCAGGGCAACCGGGTCGGCCCGGCCAACCGGCTCCGTCGAGCACGCCAGCCGAGGCCGGCCGCCTCAGCGGGTCGGCGTGGAACGAGGACAGCGGCTCCTGGATGAGCGTCGCCTGGAAGAGCACCGAATGGTCCGGCGAGACCCAGCCGACATGGCCGGACGACACGCCCGTCTACGACCGTGGTGAAACCGTCTGCGTGATCGGCGCCGGCGCGAGTGGGCTCGTGGCCATCAAGAATCTTCGCGAGCAGGGATTCTCGGTCGACTGCTTCGAGCGTGAGACGAACGTCGGCGGCGCCTGGAACTGGCGGCACAGCCGCAGCCCGATCTACGCGAGCACGCACCTGATCTCTTCCAAGCCGTTCACGCAGTTCCCGGACTTTCCGATGCCGGACGAGTGGCCGGATTATCCGAGTCACGCCCAGGTCAACGACTACCTGCAGCGCTACACCGAACATTTCGGGCTGCGCGAGCACATTTGGTTCGGGACCGAGGTCAGCTCGATCGAGCCGGTCGACGCCGGCCG
>DATCXD010000502.1:0-2766 GCA_036566005.1 Micromonosporaceae bacterium
GGCGGTCGGGTTCGTTGTCATAGCTGCAGATCGTGGCAGCCGTGTCCGTCGGTCTGCAGAACCGTCGATCACCAGATTTCCGTGACATCTGTCATGACGTCGTACCGCCGCAGTGTTATGTCCTTTTCACCCGTTATCGCCGCGCACCTCCGTGCCGTCACCGCAGGCGCGATGGATAGAGTCGCTAGTCTTTGCGTACTAGCGGACGTGGCTAAGAGGGGTCGAAGAGTTGTTCAGCCTGGCGCTTCTCAACGGCGGTGTCGGCACGCGCGTCGCGGCCGGCCGCCCGAAGCAGTTCATCGTCGTCAACGGGATCCCGATCCTCGTGTATTCGCTGGTCGCGGCCGACGGTGTGGACAGCATCTCGCAGATCGTGCTGAACTACCCGCCCGGTTGGCGCCAGGACGTGGAGAAGATCGTCACCGACTATGCGATCAAGACCCCCATCACGTACGTCGAAGCCGGCAGTTCCCGCCACGAGTCGGTGAGCCGCATGCTCCCGCTCGTCGAGAACGAGCACGTGATCATCCACGAATCGGCCCGGCCGCTCGTGACCGCCGCCGATTTCCAGCGGATCATCCGAGACGAGCACCCCGACGTCAGCTTCATGCTCCAGATCCCCTTCACCGTGGCCCCGGTCGACCCCGCGACTGGCCGCGTGACCGGCTCGCTGGACCGTGACACCCTCCGCAACGTGCAGTTGCCGCAGAAGTTCGCGAAGTCGACGCTGGTGACCGCCCACGCGTACGCGAGCCAGATGGGTGTCGCGTTCACGGAGGACGCCACGCTCTGCGCCGTCGCGGGATTCGACGTGCGCTTCATCGACGGCTCCGACCGCAACTTCAAGGTCACCACGCGGGTCGACATCCAACTCGCCGGCTACCTGCTCGGGAACGAGGCATCCGATGAGTAAGTCGATCATGGTGACCGGCGCATCGAAGGGCATCGGCCTCGCGACCGCTCGTGAGTTCTTCCGGGCCGACAACGACGTGAGCGACGTGATCGTGCTCTCGCGCCCGTCCGAGGATTTCGACGTCGCCGTGAAGGAGCTTCGGGCGACGAACCCGCACGGCAAGACCATCACGCCGTACTACATCGACCTGTCCGACCGCGAGCGTGTCATCGACTTGTGCGGCGACATCATGCGGGTTCACCGGCAGGTGGACATCCTGGTCAACAACGCCGGGCACACCGCGCCGATGGCGATCCAGCAGATCGACTTCGCGGATTTCGAGCAGACGATGTCGGTGAACCTCTACGCGCCGTTCACGATCGTCCAGTCGCTGCTGCATCGGGGCAACACGTTCGATGTGATCGTCAACATCGCGTCCACCGCCGGCATCAACGCGCGCTCCGGCTGGCTCACCTACTCGGCGTCGAAAGCCGCCATGATCAGTATGAGTGCCGTGATGAAGGAGGAGCTCGCGATCTACGGCACGCGAGTCGTGTGCATCTCGCCCGGCCGATGCGCCACCGATCTGCGGCGGACGCTCGCGCCGGATGAGGACCCGACCACGATCATGCAGCCGGAGCACGTGGCCGGCGTGATCGCGATGCTCTCCTCGGACGTCGGGCGCTTCGTCGACAGCCAGAACCTCGTCGTCCGGATGTGAGCCCGGCGCAAGCACCGCAACGGCTCGCAAACAACCGCAAATAGGGCGATCTTCGTCACCACCCCTTGCCGGTTCAGGCAATACTGAGTCCATCGGCTGCGTACGGGGGTAACGCGCGATGGCAAAGAAGATCGTCCTGATCGTGTTCGGCGTCGTGATCCTTCTCGTCGGGCTCGCCGTGACCGCGCTCGGCGTGGCTGGACTCACGGTCGGCGGACGCTCCGGCTCGATCCAGAGCGGATACCACTCGGTCGCCACGCCGACGTACGCGTTCGTGTCCAACGCCCAACAGGTGCGCCGTGGCCAGGGTTTCGAGCTGAATTCGGGCCAGGCCACCCTGCGCTTCGACGCTCGCAACGGCGGCGGCCCTCTGTTCGTCGGGGTCGGGCCGGCGCAGCAGGTGACGACCTATCTGGCCGGCTCCGCCTATGCCACGGTCACCGACGTGAATTTCGGCCCGTTCCGTCTCGACACCCGGCAGTCGACCGGCAACGCCAAGCCGGCCCGGCCGGCCGACCAATCGTTCTGGGTCGCGCAGGCCAGCGGCCCGTCGCCATCGTTGACGTGGCCGATCGCGAGCGGGGATTACCGGCTCGTGGTGATGAACGCCGATGCGTCGGCCGGCGTACGGACCGATGCCCGACTCGGCCTGCGGATCCCTGGCCTATTCGGCACGGCGCTCGGCGCGACGATCGGCGGCGGCGTACTCACGCTCCTCGGAATCGGCCTGTTGATCTGGGGAATCGCCGCGAAGCGCCGGGGACAGCCCGGCTACGGTCAGCCGGTCATGTACGGAGCGCCCGGCGGCTACCCACCTGGCGGTTACGCACCACCGGGCGGCTATCCACCGGGCGGCTATCCACCGGGCGAGTACCCACCACCGGCCGGACCGGCGCAAGGCACCGGCTATCCACCGGCTGAATCTCCGCCGGATCCCTCCGGTCCGGCCCCGTCGGGCTACCCGGATCCGGGCACCGAACCGCCGGGCGGTCAACCGCCGAACTACCCGCCGCCGACGTACGGCGATCCGACCGCGCACCCGACGTCGTCGAGTGCTCAGTCGTACGAGTATCCGCCCACGATGCCGGCCGGTTCGGGCACCGAGCCGGGCGCTGACCTGCCCTGGACCGGCACCGGCCACGCCGCCGCCGAC
>DATCXD010000529.1:0-4238 GCA_036566005.1 Micromonosporaceae bacterium
CTCATCGCCGACGACCACGCCGTCGTACGCCGCGGTCTGCGTACCTTCCTCGAACGGCAGGACGACATCGATGTGGTCGGCGAGGCGGCCGACGGCGAGACGTGTGTCGCCGCCGCCGCCGAGCTTGCGCCGGACGTGATCCTGCTCGATCTGCTGATGCCCGGGGTCGGCGGTGTCGAGGCGTTGGGCCGACTGCGCGACGCCGGATCCACGGCCCGGGTGCTCGTGATCACCAGCTTCACCGACCCGGCCGTGTCGGTGCCCGCCGTACGGGCCGGTGCGGCCGGAGTGATCTTCAAGGACGTCGAACCACGCGATCTCGCGAGTGCGATCCGATCCGTACACGCGGGTCACACGCTCTTGCAGCCCGACGTAGCGGCCGCGTTGATGGCGCCGGACCCGGCGGCTGGATCCCCGCTCACCGCGCGCGAGCGCGACGTCCTCGCGGAGATCACCCAGGGCCGGTCGAACCGGGAGATCGCCCGCGCGCTGTCGCTGTCCGAGAAAACGGTCAAGACGCACGTCTCGAACGTGCTGATGAAACTCGGTGTGGCGGATCGTACGCAGGCCGCGCTGCTGGCCGTCCGCCGTGGACTCGTCGACCGGGAGAGTTGAGCCCCGTCAACTCGTCAGCGCCTCCAGCAACGATTGCTGGAGCAGGCCGAGATAGCCGTAGAGCTCGAGCTGGCCGACGCGCGGTGATGTCGGATCACGCAGCACCGCTTCGTCCAGCTCCTCCTCGATGTCCATGTCGTCGCGCACCTCGAGGCGGATGCCGAGGGCCAGCCGGACGTCGTTCAACGCACGAAGCCAGGCCTCGGCCGCCTCGTCGTCGAGCGAAACCTCGGTGCCGCCGGCCGCCGGCAGCGCCGCCAGGATCGCGCCGGCCTGGTCGATCTTGGCTGTCTTCAGGTCGCCGTCGATGTACTGCCGCAGGTCGGCCGTACTCGCCGGATCGTCGGGGTACACATCGGGGAACAGGCGTTCGACCACCGGATCGGCACGGTCGAAGCCGTCGGTGAGCAGGGCGACCACTTCCGCCGCCACCTGTCGCAGCGCTCGAACTTCATAGGGTTCGAGACGCGCGACGCAGCGGGAACCTTTGCGCCGAAACATTGTCAGGGCTGGTCCACCGTCGCCCACAGCCCGTACGCGTGCAGCCGCGACGCGTCGTGCTCCATGCGCTCCCGGGCGCCCGACGACACGGTCGCCTTGCCCTTGCGGTGCACGTCGAGCATCAGCTTCTCGGCCTTCTCCTTGTTGTAGCCGAACAGCTTCTGGAACACCCACGTGACGTAGGACATCAAGTTGACCGGGTCGTTCCAGACGATGGTGACCCACGGCCGGTCCCGCTCCGGGACCTCTTGGATCTCGGGCTCCTCCACGGGGATCACTTGCGGCGCGGCCATGCCCTCCATCGTGCCACGAACCGCGACCGACTCTGGACGACGACCGGTTGTTGACCTCACACCCGCGTGCCGATCCGACCGCTCTACGCTCAAGGCTGTGAGCGATCTCAGTGCCGGCCTGCTGACCGACCAGTACGAGTTGACGATGGTCAACGCCGCCCTGCGCGACGGCACGGCGTCGCGGTCCTGCGTGTTCGAGGTGTTCGCGCGCCGGCTGCCGACCGGTCGCCGCTACGGCGTCGTCGCCGGGACCGGGCGGCTGATCGAGATGCTGGCGGACTTCCGGTTCACCGATTTTGACATCGACTTCCTCCGGTCGTCCGGCGCCGTCGACGACGCGACCGCGGCCTGGCTGGCCGGTTACGAGTTCCGCGGCGACATCAGCGGCTACGCCGAGGGCGAGATGTTCTTCCCCGGTTCGCCGATCCTGACCGTCTCCGGCACGTTCGCCGAATGCGTCGTCCTCGAAACGCTGGTGTTGTCGGTCCTCAACTTCGACAGCGCGATCGCCGCGGCCGCGGCTCGGATGGTCACGGCGGCCCGGGGCCGGCCGGTCATCGAGATGGGTTCCCGACGAGCCCACGAACGGGCCGCCGTCGCCGCCGCGCGCGCCGCCTACCTCGCGGGGTTCGCGTACACGTCGAATCTGGCCGCCGGGTTGGCGTACGGCATACCGACCACCGGCACCGCGGCGCACGCCTTCACTCTGCTGCACGACGACGAACAGTCGGCGTTCGGGTCGCAGGTCGCCGCGCTCGGCAAAAACACCACGCTGCTCGTCGACACGTACGACATCGCGCAGGGCATCCGCAACGCGATCGCGGTCGCCGGCCCTGACCTGAACGCGATCCGGATCGACTCGGGCGACCTCTCGGTCCTCGCCCGGCACTCGCGCGAACTCCTCGACTCGCTCGGCGCGCCCGACACGAAGATCATCGTCTCGGGTGACCTCGACGAGTACGCGATTGCGGCGCTCGCCGCCGAACCCGTCGACGTGTACGGCGCCGGCACGGCCGTGGTGACCGGCTCGGGGGCACCGACCGCCGGCCTGGTCTACAAGCTCGTCGAGGTGGACGGCCGCCCGGTCGTCAAGCGCAGCGAGCGCAAGGCGACCGTCGGTGGGCGGAAGGTCGCGGTACGTCGACACAAGCCGACGGGTACGGCGACCGAGGAGATCGTCATGTCCCGCGGTGTCCCGGACCGGCGCCCCGGTGACCGGCTCCTCCAGCGCTCGTACGTCGGCGGCGGCGTGGCCGTGGCCGCGGTGCCGCTGGCCGATTCGCGCGAACATCTTCGGGAGGCCTTGATCTCGATCCCCTGGGAGGGTCTCCGGCTGACCGCCGGGGATCCGGCCATCCCGGTGACCATGATCCCCGCGAACGAGTCCTCGACCCCATAGGAGCCGACCGTGACCCGAGCACTCATCATCGTCGATGTCCAGAACGACTTCTGCGAGGGCGGTTCGCTGCCGGTCGCCGGTGGCGCCAGCGTTGCCGGCGGCGTGTCCGAGGCGCTGGCCGACCCGGCCCGCGGCTGGACGCACGTCGTGGCCACCAAGGATTTTCACATCGATCCCGGCGCTCACTTCGGCGACCGGCCGGACTATGTCACGTCGTGGCCGGTGCATTGCGTCGCCGGCACGAGCGGATCGGACTTCCACCCGGCCCTGGATACCGACCGGATCGAGGCGATCTTCGTCAAGGGTGAGCACGCGGCGGCGTTCTCCGGCTTCGAGGGCCACGCCGGCAGCATTTCGCTCGCCGCGTGGCTGCGGATGCACGACGTCACCGACGTCGACATCGTGGGTATCGCGACCGACCATTGCGTCCGGGCCACGGCGCTCGATGCCGTGGCCGAAGGCTTCGCGACGACCGTGCTGCTCGATCTCACCGCGGGCGTCGCCCAAGCGACCACGGACGCCGCGTTGGCCGCGATGACCGACTCCGGAGCGAGCCTCGTCGGCGAGCCGGTCGTTCGCGCCTGACCGGCCCGCCCGCGCGGGCCGCAAGACCCACCCGTACCAGGGATTCGGTCTGACGCCCGCCGACGCGCGGAGCGCGCGTTAGTCGTGACCGGCGCGCGATTGCGCCGGGATCTGCTGCTGTGGCGCACCGGCCGCGTATTCGGGATAGTGCAGGTCGAAGGCCGGCCGTTCGGAGCGGATGCGGGGCATGCGATCGAAGTTCCGCAGCGGCGGCGGGCAACTCGTCGCCCACTCCAGGGACATGCCGTAGCCCCACGGATCATCGACCTCGACGATCTTGCCGTACTTGTACGACTTCCAGACGTTGTAGAGGAACGGCAGCGTGGACGCGCCGATGATGAACGCGCCGAGCGTCGAGAAGGTGTTCAGAAACGTCCAACCGTCCGTCGCGGCATAGTCGCCGACCCGGCGCGGCATGCCTTCGGCACCGAGCCAGTGCTGCACGAGGAACGTGGCATGGAAGCCGATGAACGTCAGCCAAAAGTGGACCCGGCCGAGGCGCTCGTCCAACATGCGGCCGGTCATCTTCGGGAACCAGAAGTAGATGCCGCCGTAGACCGCGAACACGATCGTGCCGAACAGCACGTAGTGGAAGTGCGCCACGACGAAGTACGTGTCCGACACGTGCCAGTCGATCGGCGGGGCGGCGAGCAGCACGCCGGACAGGCCGCCGAACAGGAATGTGGTGAGGAAGCCGAGCGCGAACAGCATCGGCGACTCGAACGTGATCTGGCCCTTCCACATCGTGCCGATCCAGTTGAAGAACTTGATCCCGGTGGGCACCGCGATGAGGAAGCTCAGGAACGAGAAGAACGGCAGCAGGACCTGGCCGGTGGCGAACATGT
>DATCXD010000553.1:0-2128 GCA_036566005.1 Micromonosporaceae bacterium
CCGTCCGTGCGTTCCGCCGCGCCGGTCGGCTGGACCGCGCCTCGTTGACGGCCGGCGCCGCCCTCGCCGGATCGGCCATGGCCGCGACGATGTCGGTCGATCCCACGTTCCTGTTCGGCTTCGTCGAGGCGCAGCGTCTTCGACGGACCGGTCGGGTGCGCCGGTGGCGCATGCGGGGCCGCGGCCCCGTGTCGGCGATGCTCGACGCCGAGGTGCGCAGGCTGGCCCGGCACCGTACGCCGCTGCTGACGTACGCCGCGATGGTCGGCCTGCCCTATGTGTGTGCCATCGTGCTGACGCCGGTGCCGGTCACTCTTGTCCGGGTGCTCGCCGGGTACTTCGCCGTCAACGCGCTCGCCGCCGGTCTGCGTACGGTGTCGCGGTCGGCCGCCCTGCGCCGGAGTCTCGGACGTTCCGACGATTGGCTCCGGGGTGTGCACCTTGTCGCGCCGGCGGTCGGTGCGTTGATCTTCGTGGTCGCGACGGCGTGGGCCGGGCGCTCGTTCGTGCCCGCGCTCGACCTCGCGTTGGCCGTCGGGCTCGCGCTTGCGGCGCTGCGATCGGCGACCCGGCGGCCGATGGTCTACGACACGGCATGGCTGGAGACGCCGCTCGGCGTCGTACCCGTGGGCCTGATCACGCAGATCATCCGTGGACCGGATCTAGCGGTCGTGCTCGCCCTGCTCTTCGCGTTCGTGATCCGATGACGCCGCGCGATCGGAACGGCGATGGCCGGCACTGCCCCGGGGGATGTGGTGCCGGCCATCGACCGTACCGGTGGATTGGCTCCGCTCGGGGCTGTTCGTAGCTGGCGGCGGTTACGCTGCAGCGCATGACGGAGCCCGACCTCGGCGGACCGGCGGCCGGGGACGCGGCGAACGCATCCGGGGCGTCGGCCAACGTGCCGGCGACCGAGTGGTCGACCCGCGCCGAGACGGCCGTACGGGTCAGCACGGTCGAGCTGTTCTTCGATCTCGTCTTCGTCTTCATCATCACGCAACTGACCGGCGTTCTCGCCAACCACACCACGCTCGTGTCGCTGGTGCGGGTCCTGTTGATGCTCGGCGTGACCTGGTGGATGTACGGCGGATACGCGTGGCTGACCAACGCGGTCGTGCCGAGCAACACGCTGCGCCGCGGTCTGCTTGTGGTCGGCATGGCCGGCTTCCTCACCATGGCGCTGGCGGTGCCGGACGCGTTCGACACGACCGGCTGGGCGTTCGGCCTGGGCTACTTCGTGGTCAACCTCGTGCACAGCGGGCTCTTTCTGCTCTCCGGCGGGCCGGCGGCGGTGCGCCCGATGCGGTCGCTCGGCCCGCTCAACCTGCTCACGGCGACGCTCGTCCTGGTCGGCGGGTTCACACCGACCCCATGGCGGTACGCGCTGTGGGCGCTGGCCCTCGCCGTACAGATCGCGACGCCGTATTTGTCGCCGATCGGGGGATTCACGGTCGCGGCCGGCCACTTCGTCGAGCGCCACGGACTGGTGATCATCATCGCGCTGGGCGAATCCGTGGTGGCGATCGGCGTCGGCGCGGAAAGCCTGCACCTCGACCTCCGCCTGCTCGCGGTCGTGGTCTCCGGCCTGGTCGTGGCCTACTTCCTGTACTGGACGTATTTCGGCGGCGATGAGGTGCGCTCCGAGCAGGCGCTCGATGCGATCGCCGACCCGCGCCGCCGAGCCCGGACGGCGCTGACCGCGTTCGGCTACTGCCACTACCCGATGCTCATCGGGATCATCTGTGTCGCGGCCGGGGTGAAAAAGGCGATCGGCCACGCGTACGGCCATGTGAGCCTCGCGCAGGCACTGGCGCTCGGTGGCGGCGTAGCCGTTTTCCTCGCCGGCGATCTGCTCTTCCGGCGCATCCTCGCCATCGGGCGGCCCGCATACCGGCTCGTCGCGCTGGTCGGCGCGCTGGCCAGCGTGCCGCTCGGCCTCGTGGTCGCGGCCGGACAGATCGCCATGCTCCTCGTCGTGCTCGCCGTGCCGCTGTCGATCGAGGGCTATCGGCAGGTGAAGGCGACCGGCGTCCGCGCGGTGGTCTGGCGGCGGTGATCCGGTAGCGCTGATCTGGCGAACGGTGATCCAACGACCGTCGACGATGGACTGTCGGCGGTGGCCGGTAGC
>DATCXD010000572.1:0-2263 GCA_036566005.1 Micromonosporaceae bacterium
GCGTAGCGGCAGCCGCGAGGCTCCATGGATAACGCCAGCAGAGCCGTAGGTACCTGGGCAGGCAATGCCGGGGATCGCCGCGGAGCCGGTTAGCCCAACTCGTGCAGCATGAGCTGGCGAGCGGCCTCGGCGATCGAGCCCGAAATCGACGGGTAGATCGTGATCGTGTGGGCCAGCTGATCGACGGTGAGCTGGTTCTCGACCGCCATCGCGATCGGTGTGATCAGCTCGCTAGCCCGCGGCGCAACGACGACGCCGCCGACGACCTGGCCGGAGGCGGGCCGGCAGAACAGCTTCACGAATCCGTCGTG
Source organism: Micromonosporaceae bacterium (assembly GCA_036566005.1). GTDB lineage: Bacteria > Actinomycetota > Actinomycetes > Mycobacteriales > Micromonosporaceae > DASQPR01. Next base: position 312 of record DATCXD010000572.1, read on the forward strand.
GATGCCGGCCATCTTCGCTCGAGCATTGCCGTCCAGCGACAGCATGATCTCGCGCGCCGGCACCCGGCCGCTGTCCACATCGGCCTGCGAGACACCGACGTTCGCGAGTTCCGGATCGGTGAAGACGTTGGCCGCAACGGTCTTCAGCCGCAGCGGCGTGACGGCCTCGCCCAATGCGTGCCACATCGCGATCCGGCCCTGCATTGCCGCGACACTGGCGAGCGGCAGCACACCGGTGCAGTCGCCGGCGGCGTAGATACCGGGGACGTTCGTCCGCGAGACGCGGTCGACGTGCAGATAGCCGCCGGGATCGACGGTGACGTCGTACTCGGCGAGGCCCAATCCGGTCGTGTTGGGGATCGATCCCACGGCGAGCAGCGCGTGTGAGCCGGTGACCGTGCGGCCGTCGGTCAACGTGACCTCGACCCCGTCAGCGGTCCGGCGTACGCCCGCGGCCCGCGAGTTGTTGAGAATATCCATGCCGCGCGCGCGGAACACCCGCTCGATCGCCGTCGCCGCGTCGGCGTCCTCATGCGGCATGACGCGGTCTCGACTGGACACGAGGGTCACCGCGACCCCCATCGCGAGGTAGGCCGACGCGAACTCGGCGCCGGTGACGCCGGAGCCGATCACGATCAGGTGCGACGGCAGGTCGGGCAGGTCGTAGATCTGGCGCCAGGTGAGGATCCGTTCGCCGTCGGGCATCGCGTCCGGCAACAGTCGCGGCGTGGCTCCCGTGGCGATCAGGACGGCGGTCGCGTCGATCTCGTACGGCGCGCGGTCGTCGGCCGGCATGATCTTGACGCGATGACTGTGCCCGATCGTGCCCTCGCCGAGTTGTGCGGTGCCGGTGACGTAGGTGACGCCGGCCTTGATGAGGTTCGCGTGGATGTCGGCGGACTGCGCGAGCGCGAGACGTTTGACCCGGTCGTAGAGGGCGGACGCATGGACCGTCACGGCGTCGAGACCGCCGGCGTCCACGCCGAACTCGTCGGTGTCCCGATGGCCGGTCACGACGTCCGAACTGGCAATGAAGGTCTTCGACGGCACGCAGTCGGACAGCACGCACGCGCCGCCGGCACCGTCCGGATCGACGATCGTCACATCGGCGTCGAGCTGCGCGGCCACCAGGGCCGCCTCGTATCCGGCGGGGCCGGCCCCGATGATCACAATGCGGTCCACGTCCGCCTCCCCTCGCCACGCGCACGTACGGCGTTGTCACACGTACGCACTGTCGTCAGTGCATCTCCGGTCGCCATGATCGACATCACGACACGCTCCCCGTATTCTCTCTCACCGCCGGAACGGACTATCGTCATCGCCGTGCGTAACTACGCCGCGTATGGCTCCAACCTCGATCCGGGTCGCATGCGCGCCTACTGTCCGCAGTCCCCGATGGTCGGCACCGGGTGGCTGGAGGGCTGGCGGCTGACCTTTGCCGGCGAGGAGGAGCTGGGCTGGGAGGGCGCGGTCACCACGATCGTCGAGTCCCCCGGCGATCGCGTCTTCGTCGCGCTCTACGACGTGCACGAGTGGGACGCGAGCCAGCTCGACGAACTCGAGGGCGTCACCTCGGGGATGTACCAGAAGCTGACCGTACGGATCGCGGCGCTCGAAGGCGACGTGACGGCCTGGGTGTACGTGTTCGACGGCTACGAGGGCGGCCTACCGACCTCGTGGTACCTGAGCGAGATCGTGACGGCCGCCGAGCGAGCCGGAGCGCCCGAGGATTATCTGAAGGACCTTCGATCGCGCCCGACACGCACAAGTTCGATCTAGCCGCCGCACCGAGGAACCGGCCGTGACCCTCGACACGTCACAGCGGCATGACAACTCACCCGTTGCACCGTGGGCGCCTGTGCGCCGCCGCGGCCGGTCTCGCGTTGCTCGCCGCCGTCGGCGTCGCCGGCTGCTCCGGGGGCGGCGCCAATAAGACCGCTAGCTCGACCGCC
>DATCXD010000615.1:0-4613 GCA_036566005.1 Micromonosporaceae bacterium
CCGTCGCCGTAAGCGGCATGATGGTCAACACCGCCTTCACCGGGGCCGCCGCGCCGTCGAGCGCCCAGTTCAACCCGCCGAACGCGATGCTCGCCGTTCCGACGCCCGCCTGCGCGAAAGCGACCGCGGCGCCGAGCGTGATGTGGCCGCCGACCAGCGACGCGCCGAGCGCGGCGAAGACGAGCCCGTTGCCGATCAGGACCACGACGAGGCTGGTGAGCACCGAGCGCTCGCGTAGTCGGGTCGCCGCGTACTGCAGCTCATGAAGTCGCCGACGTCGCGCGATGAACGTCTCGACGATCCAGTCGGCCAGGCCGAACAGCCGCACCTCCTTGGCCGCCGGAGCGTCGACCGCCAGCCGGTACGCATACTCCGCCTGCTGCTGCGCGCCGCGTACCTCGGTCGTGTTGCGATCGCGCCACACTCCGCTTTCGCGGAGCAGCCAATGGGTCGCGAGCCACGCTCCGGCCAGCACAAACGGCGCCCACCAGGCAAACCCAAACAGGACCAGCGAGCATGCGAGCCCGCCGAGCATGGTGACCAGGCCGTCCGCGATGAAGGTCATCGACATCGACAACGGCGGCCCTTGCATGCCGAGGTCGAAGTCGCGTGCCGTGACCATGTCACCGGCGAGTGCCGGATCCTCGAGATGACCGACCCCGGGCGGCGTGATCGATGCCTCGGTGAGGCGATCGTAGAGCCAGGCCGCCGTCCGGTCGCCGAGATTGTTGCTCACGGCCTGGTGAATCGGGGTGAGGACCTGCATTGCGACGAAAACGACGCCGGCGAGCGTCAGCGCCACGGTGAGCGAACGGCCGGTGGTGATCGCTCCGATGAGAGTGCCCATGGCTACCGCGAAGACGGCCGGCAACGCGGCGCGCAGGAGTAGGACGAGCCACCACGCAACAGCGAGTCTGCGGTGAGCGTGCGGCAGGACCGCGAAGAACTTCCATTCCGCGCGATCGCGCAGGCGGGCGACGGCGCGTGCCGGAGCACCTCCGGTTGCCACTGCCCCCGATCCGTCCACACGGCGATGATGCCACCGCCGGCCGACACTCGCCCGACCCATCGCGGGCGCGCGCCCGCTGCGCCGCATCGCGGGCCAAGATCACCGCAACTTCCTGGAAGTCGCCCGCTCGCAACCCGGCTGTGTGGGCGACTTCCAAGAAGTTGCGCGGATCATGAGTGGCAGCGTGACCGGGCCCGCGACGGCGAGAGCGGAAACACTTGCGGCCGATCAACCGCCGCGTAACGATCGCCCGATGACGACGTTCGCGGCAAGTCCGATGTCACACCTGATCGACGAACCGGTCCGCTACGACCTCGGCGAGAGCACGTGCCCACCAGTGCGGCTGGCCGATCTCATCGACGCCGCCACGCTCGGTGGTCGCCAGCTCGGGTACGGCACCTCCCGGGGCGACGCCGAGTTGCGTGCGTTGATCGCAGCCGACGCGGGCGTCGCCGCTGATCAGGTGCTGGTGACGGTCGGGGCAGTCGAGGCGATGTTCCTGCTCGCCCAGGACCGGACCGGCGGGCGTGCCGTTCTGGTGAGTCCGTGTTTCCCGCCGGCGGAGATCATCCCCGTCGGTCTCGGGTCGCCGGTCGACACCGTGCCGGCCCGGTTCGACGACGGCTACCGGCTGCCGATCGATGCATCGAGCGCGCGCTGACCGCCGACACCCGACTTGTCTCGCTCGCGTCACCCCAGAACCCGTCCGGCGTACGGTTCACCGATCAGGAGATCCGGAACCTTGTGACGATTGTCGAGCAGCGGTCGCCCGACGCGGTCGTGTTCGTCGACGAGACGTATCGCGCGTCCACGTACGGCGACGCGGCCGTACCGGGGTCGATGGCCACGTTGTCGCCGCGTGTCGTCACCTGCTCGTCACTGTCGAAGGCGCACGGCGCGCCGGGGTTGCGCCTCGGCTGGCTGACGGCAACCGATCCGGAGCTCTACGAGCGGCTCCGCAACGCGAAGTTCCTGACCACGATCGCCTGCTCGACCCTCGACGAAACGCTGGCCGCCGCCGTGCTCCGCCGGAGCGCCACGATTCTCGCGCCGCGGGCGGCCCGACTCGGCCGGGCGCTCAACGAGCTGATGACCTGGGCGGCGGATCAACCGGTCGACGTCGTACGCCCCGACGGTGGCGCCGTCTGCTGCGTGCGACTGCGAAGCGACGTGTACGCCGACGCTACGGTCCCCGCGTTCTACGCCCACCTCGGCGACGAGGACGTACGCGTCGCGCCCGGCTCGTGGTTCGGCGCGGACGATCGCACGTTCCGGCTCGGCTTCGGGCACCTGGACCCGGATGATTTCACCGCGGCGCTGGCCCGACTCGGCACGGCGCTGGCGAAGGCGGCCCGCTGAACGCGGATCGCCAACGCGGCGGGCCAACCAACCCGCATCAGCTGTAGTGCTGGAACGACGGCCACAGGACCGACCACGGGCCGGTCGGCTGGCGGCAGACGAGGATCAGGCGGCCCTGCTCCTCGTTGTCGACGTCGACCCGATTGTCCAGCGTGCCGGCCGTCTGGCAGCTGCCGAACAACGACGCGAGCCGACTGTCGGGATCCGCGCCGACGATCACCGCGACGTCGTCGGCCGCCGGCGGCGGACCGTAGAGATAGAGCTGGTTCTGTCCGCTATAGACGGTGGTCGGCAGGCCGTCCGCTGGTCCGTACCGGTCGATCGCGCCCGCTTCGCCGTAGTTCTCCGCGATCACCGCGGTGTGCGACCGGTCGACCGCCGGCAACGCGGCGTAGGCGGCCGCCACCTCGCCGACGTACGCCGGCCAGCCGACTTGATCACGCGTCGCCTGGTTGATGGCGCCGATGCCGGAGGCGCCGAGCGATCCGATCGGCACGATCGGCAGCGCGATCGGGATCGCCGTGACGGCCGACAGCGCGAGCGCCGCGATCACCCACGCGAACCGCCCGCGCCGGAATCCGTGCTCGGAGCGCACCCAACGGGAGACCCGTACGCAACCGGCCGCGTAATACAGCGCGAGCAGCCCGAACGTGTAATACACCTGGCCGCCGCTAGCCAGCACGATCACCGAGACGACCAGGTAGGCCCAGCCCAGCGACCGGACAGGGCGCCATCGCGGATCGCGGAACAGGCCGAGTAGCCCGGCGATCCAGATCGGCACCATCGGCGGGCCGAGCAGGATGAGCTGGAACGGCACGTACGTAACCCGGTCGTCGCCGCCCTTGTCGGTCGAGATGGCGCTGGCCATATGCAGCTCGGGCCAGCCGTTCGTGGCCTGGTAGATCAGCGTCGGCAGCGCGATCACGATCGCCAGCCGGACGCCGGCCCACAGCCACTTGCTCGCCAATGCCCTGCGCGGGCCGGCGATCAGCAACCCGACCGCAAGGCCGATCAGCAACAGGACGATGAGCTGCTTGTTGTAGAGGCCGATGCCGACCGTCACGCCGGCCGCGAGCCACCATCGCGGCTCGTCGCGCAGCAGCGCTCGGCTGGCGAACAACACGACGAGCACCCAGACGGCGAGGTCGGGCGTGGCGGTCAGGAACACGTGGCCGGCGATGAGCGGGAACGCGCCCGCTCCGCCGAACGCCGCGAGGACCTGCGCCAACGGGTTCCCGCCGAGTTCGCGGCACAGCAGCGCGACGAGCATGACGGTCGCGACCGCGAACAGGATCGCCGGCACGCGAAGCGCCCACAGCGAGTCGCCGAACAGCGCCGTCGACGCCCGTACCAGCATCGGTGTCATCGGCGGTTCATCGACATAACCCCAGGCCGGATGGGCCGCGAGCATCCGGAAGTAAAGCTCGTCCCGGTGATAGCCGTAGCCATTCGCGGTGACCGCGAGCAGCGCACCCACCACAATGGCCACCGCGGCGACCGGCCGCCACGCGTACCGTGGCAAATCCGGGCCCGAGGGTACGGCGGGCGCGACGTTCAGACCGACCGGACCAGCGGGTACGGGCATGGCGTCAGTGGTCATTGCGCGCACGCTAGACGGACGTCGATTCGCGCCGCAAGAGATTTCCGGTGAACATTGCGTCGGGAAGTCGACCCGTCATTTCCCGACAGGGCATCCGAGCTTATTGATGTCGATGCCTGACTCTGTTAGGCACAGGAGCATGACTCTCCGCTCCCGGATAGCGCTCGGCGCCGCGGCCACCACAGTCGCCGCCCTCGCCCTCGCCGCGCCCGCCTCCGCCGCCTCACCTGACGTCGACATTTCCCAGGTGTACGGGGGTGGTGGCAACGCCGGCGCGACCCTGACGAACGACTACATCGAGTTGTTCAACCGTGGCACGGCTGCGGTCGACCTCACCGGCTGGAGCGTGCAGTACGCGTCCGCCGCCGGCACCTCATGGCAGGTTACGCGGTTGTCCGGCAGCATCGCGCCGGGCGGCGACTACCTCGTGCAGGAGTCGGCCGGGACGGGCGGCACGACCGCGCTGCCCACGCCGGACGCGTCCGGGTCGATCGCGATGAGTGCCGCCTCCGGCAAGGTCGCTCTCGTCACGGCCGCGACCGCGCTGTCGTGCGGCGCGACGTGCTCGGGCGCAGCCGGCGTGCGTGACTTCGTCGGCTACGGCGCGGCGAACGACTTCGAGACCGCGGCCGCGCCCGGCCTGTC
>DATCXD010000626.1:0-5651 GCA_036566005.1 Micromonosporaceae bacterium
TCGGGCCGTGCCGGCCGTCGAGTTGACGGTGCCGGCGACGGGTCGCGTGTCCGGGCTAGAGGTCCAGCCGGGGCGCTAACGCCTGGGACGGCGGCCCGTCGAGTTCGTGCAGGGTCACCTCGCGGCGGTGCGGGGTCGTAACGACCCGCACGGCGACCGTGCTCCCGTCGTCAAATCGGAGGCTGAACATCGGATCGAGCGAACACAGGAACTCGAACTCCTCGATGACACCATTCCCGTCCGGGACGAGCCAGGCCCGCGCGTCACCGCCGTCGTCCGTCGAGCCGAGGTCGAGTTTGACTTCGATGCTGCCCAGACGGGTCGAGGAATTTGCCCACCAGTCGAGCCAGGCCTGATTTGTGTCGCCGTTCACCGATCGAGCCTCGGCGCTGCGGGCCGCGCCGTCAAGGGCGCCGACCACTTCGGTGTGACTTGTCCGGCGGACCGGCCAACTCGCGAGACGACCGCCACCGACTCACGTGCCGCCGGTCCTCCACTCACGACGTGAACGGCCCGATGATCTCGCTGGTGATCCAGCCGCCATAGAAGTCACTGGCCTGCGGCGTGACCTGCTCGCCCGCGACCGTACATTCGTCGACCCGGCCCGGGTAGAACGCGAAGTAGCCGGCGATGTCCTCGTAGGACTCGATCGGATCCGGGTAGTACCACGCGACGTTGCGTACGGTCGCTCCCGGCAGCAGCAGGTCGACGTAGTGGGCGACGCCCTTGAACTCGCAGAACGTGTGGTGATCCGTGGGCACGAGCAGATCGGTGCGTACGTCCGCGGGCGGAAGGTAGAACGCCGGCGGATGCGATGTCTCGAGCACGCGGAACGCCCCTGTCGTGCGCGCGACGGATACGCCGCGGTGCGTGACGGTAACCTCGCGCGTCGTCGGCTCCAGGCGCGGCGGGCGCGGATAGTCCCATACCGATTCGGTCGCCATCAGGTCAGTCTGCCACTGGATCGAGACTCCGGCCGGCGGTGCTGGTCGCGGTGGGTGTCTCACCCGATGGTGTGCTTCGTCCTTTTGGGTGTCGGCCGGCCGCGGTAGTATTCGAACATGAGTTCTAATCCAGAGGTATCCCGCAGTCACGCCGCCCTCGACGACGCGGCCGTGGACGCGTCCCCGGACGCCGTCGACGGCGCGATCGTCACTCACCTGGTCATCGCCGATCTGGCCGGCCACGACGCAGTCACCGCCGATGCCCCGGACGCCGAGGGCGCGGTCATTCACCGCATCGACGCGGCCGTGGACGCGCTCGGCGACGTCGACTTCGCCACCTGGTCCGACTCGAGCCTGAGCGGACATCTCGACGAGCTGTCGCTCGTCCTGTGCCGGATCGACGCAGAGTTGTCTCGACTGGCCGATGCCGTGCGATCGCGGGGGTTCGACATCGCCGAAGTCGACCTGCCGCTCGCAAGTTGACATTCGCGGATCGCGGCGGGCCGTGGCCGCCGTCGAATCACCGATGGCGGACGTCGGATACGGCGGCGCGGCGCGGGCCACACGGCACGTCGACGCTGGAGCCGCGTGACTCGCCGAAAGCGTCTGACCCGACTGGCACGATGGACGGGTGCTGGCATCCGACCGGAGAGATCGACATGCGATTTGCTGATCTCGTCGCTGCCTCGGCAGCGGTCGCCGGGACGTCGAAGCGACTGGCCAAGGTCGAGCTGCTCGCCGGCGCGCTGCACGAGTTGCGCGGCGCGCCGGACGAGGAGGTCACCGCCGGGGCGGCATATCTGTCGGGCGAGCTTCGACAACGGCAGACCGGCGTCGGGTGGGCGGCGTTGCGTGCGCTCCCACTCCCGGCCGAGACGACATCGCTCACGGTCGGCGACGTCGATGCGGCCTTCGCCGAGTTGGCCGGGCAGTCGGGACCGGGTTCGCAGATGCGCCGGCGCGACCTCGTGCACGGCCTGTTCGCCCGGGCGACCCGCGCCGAGCAGGAGTTCCTGGTCCGGCTCATCGGTGGCGAGTTGCGCCAGGGAGCGCAGGCCGGTGTGCTTGCCGACGCGATCGCCCGCGCCGCGGAGGTCCCAGGGGCGAGCGTGCGTCGCGCCCTCCTGCTCAGCGGCAGTCTGACCGACGTTGCTCGCACCGCGTTGGAGCATGGTGCCGCGGGCCTGGACGCCTATGGACTTCAGGTTGGTCGGGCGCTGACGCCCATGCTTGCCGCGTCGGCCCCCAATGTGAGCGAGGCGATCGACGCCACCGGCCTGCCGGCGGTGGTCGACGCGAAGCTCGACGGCATCCGCATCCAGGTCCACCGGTCCGGTCCGTCGGTGCGCGTCTTTACCCGCAGCCTCGACGACATCACGGTGCGGCTGCCCGGCGTCGTGGCGGTCGTCGCCGCCCTCGGATCCACCGACATCGTGCTCGACGGCGAGGCGATCGCTATCGACGTCGGCGGTCGGGCGCGTCCGTTCCAGGAGACGTCGTCCGCGGCGGCGACGCACGCGGACAGCGGCCTGCGGCCGTACTTCTTCGATCTTCTGCATATCGACGGCGAGGACCTGATCGACGAGCCGGGACGGATCCGGTGGGCCCGGTTGGCCGAGGCCGTGCCGCGTGAACACATTGTCGAGCGGCGGGAAGTGGGCTCGGTCGAGGAAGCCTCGGTCGCGTTCGAAGCGGCTGTTGCGGCGGGGCACGAGGGCATTGTCGTCAAGGCGGTTCAGGCGCCCTACGACGTTGGCCGTCGCGGCAGTGGATGGATCAAGGTCAAGCCCCGGCACACCCTCGATCTGGTGGTCCTCGCGGTCGAGCGCGGGCACGGACGGCGCTCGGGATGGCTGTCGAACCTGCATCTCGGTGCACGCGACCCGGCCACCGGCGGGTTCGTCATGCTCGGCAAGACGTTCAAGGGTATGACCGACGAGATGCTGGCGTGGCAGACCGAGCGGTTGACGTCTCTGGCGACGGAGCCGGTCGGACCGGACGACTGGGTCGTACGGGTCCGCCCCGAGCTTGTCGTCGAGATTGCCTTCGACGGGGTCCAGACGAGCCCCCGCTATCCCGGCGGCGTCGCGCTGCGCTTCGCCCGGGTCTTGCGCTATCGCGAGGACAAGAAGGCATCGGAGGCAGACACCATCGACGCCGTCCGGGCACTGCAACGAGGTGCGGTCACGCCGGACGATGATGTCGGCCTCGCGTGACTCGGTCGGCCGGATCGGCTCGGACCAGCCGTCGCGGGTCAGAGAAGCGCCACCGACCGGATGTAGTTCACCTGGTTGTAGACGTTCTGGACCTGCGCCTGGTTGGCGACCGGGATGCGCGCGACGTACCCCGCCGGGCCATTGGAGATCGTCACGGTCACCGTGCCGAGGTAGACGTCTTCCTTGGCCAGCAGGAACAGGAGACTGAGGAAACCGGTGCACGGAATGAGCACGATGGCGAGCACGATGGCCCAGGTCGGGATCTTGGTCCCCACCGACCACTGGTCGGTGACCATCCACTGCGAGCCACGCAGCGGGAACGCGCCGGCCGGCGTCCGCACCGCGGACGACGTCACCGAGACCTCGCCGACCTGTGCGATCGGCGGATCGTGGTAAATGGCCATGGTCGGATCCATGGTCACCATTAGACCAGCCGGACAGTGGTGGCGTCGTCCCTCGAACGATCCCCTGGCACCTCGTCGCCGAGACGGTCCCTCGACGTGACGGCACCGGTCGGATCACCGGCGAGCCGGTCTTTGGAAACGCGGTCGCGTGGCCTATCGCCGCGCGAGCGGCGGTCGATGCCGTCGCGCCGGTCATGTGCCTCGCGCCGCGCGGCCCAACCGAACAGGACCAATGCCAGAGCCGAGAACACCCACCACTGCACGGTGTAGCCGGCGTTCAACCACGAATTCTGCCGATCGGCCGGTATGCGGGTGAAACCGGCCGCGGCCGGCGGGTTCTGCTTGTCGAGGAGGAGGTAGTCGGTGTACGCGGACGTGAGCCCGATCGTCGGCGCGATCATGCGAGGGTCGATCCGGCGTACCGTGGTCTGGCCATTGATCTCGATCGGCTTCTCGCCCTTGCTCTCCGGCAGGTGGATACGTCCGGTCACCGTGACGGGGCCGGCGGGGACAGCGGCGAATGGCGGTGCGGTGAGCCCGTTGCCAGTGCCCGGCGGAATCCAGCCGCGGTCGACCATGATCGTCGAGCCATCGGCCAGATCCAGGGGGACGAGGATCTCGAAACCCACGGTGGAGTTGAGCGAGCGGTCCCGGGCGATGACCGTACGAGCCGGGTCGTACGTCCCGGTCACCGACACACGTGCCCATGCCTGGGCGGCAGTCGCGGGCCGGGTCCGTGCGATGACGGTGTCGATCGGCGCCGGCGCGGTCGCATTGGCGCGATCGATCCGGACATTGATGCCGTGGTGCAGGTGGTACCGGTCGAGCTGCCAGAATCCGAGACCGACCATGATCGCCGACAACGCCACCATGAGGGCGGCAAAGCCCACCCATTTCGGCGTTGCGAGGAACCGGTACACGAATGCTGACGCTACCGCAGCAACCTGGGAGACATTTCCTAGGTCATACCAAGCAAGGCATGGTTGGGTATCTTTGCGGGTGCTAGTGAGCACGGCTGCGGATGTCTCGTGGCGAACTGTCGTACAAAGGTACGCATTGGCGCGTTCCGGAAAGGCGGCTCGGTGACCCCGTTCGAGGTCGGGATGTCTGGCTCAAACGTCGTTCACGACGTGCCCACCCTCGCGCCGTTGGCCGCGGCTCACGGGCGGCCCGGCGGAGTGCCGGCACCCGCGCCGGTCGGGGCGATCATGTTCGGCACCGCATCGGCCGCGTCGACATCCGCAGCCCGCCTTGCCCGAGACGTTCCGGTCGCGGACGCCGTCGCGGCGCCGGCAGATCACCTGGCCGAGCCGGCCGTGGCCAGTCTGACCAGTGCGGAAGCCGCGGCGCCCGATCCCGTGCGCCCCAGCGGCACCCGTGGCACCGCACCGGACCGAACCAAGCGAGCGATCACGACGGCCGCCGGAACGCCGCACGCGGTGTCGACGGCCCATCCTCCGGTTCAACGGATCCCCAGCGTGCCCGGTGGCGTGTTCGTCGGCGAACGCTTCCCCCACCTCACCATCGCCACCCCCCGCCTGCACGTCCGCCCCCACATACTGGCCGACGCCGACCGCGTGACCGAGATCTTCGGCGACCGGCTGACCCAGCGATGGCTGCCCTTTTCCGCGGAGCACGGCCCGATCAACGGCCGTGCCTGGTGCGGCGAGATGGCGGCCGAGCGTCGAGCCATGGGCCAGGGTGATCACTACGCAATCGTGCGCCGCGAAGACGAGCAGTTGGTCGGATGCCTGTGGACGAAGCGCACTGATTGGCCGGCCCGGTCCACCGAGGTGTCGTTCGCACTCGCGGCGGAGGCACGCGGCTTCGGTTTCGTCGCCGAGGCGATCGACGGTCTCGCCATCGAACTGATCATGCGGCACGACTTCGGCCGCATCGAGTTGCGCGTCGCGCCGGGCAACACCGGCTCGCGCCGGGTCGCCGAGAAGGCCGGCTTCCATTACGAGGGAGTGCTGCGGAACGCGGGCTACGTACACAGCGGTCGGGTCGACGTGGAGATGTGGTCGTTGGTCGCGGCCGATCTGCGCTAGTCCGTTGTGTTGCGGTCAGTCGGGCGTGGGCTCAAG
>DATCXD010000646.1:0-6825 GCA_036566005.1 Micromonosporaceae bacterium
CCGCGCGCGTTGGTGGACCGGGTGAGCGTCGTGCCGCCGACCGCCGTGACGTAGCGCGACGACGCCGGGAACTCGACACCGAACCCACCGTCACCGGAACTGGCCGTGATCATGATGCCCGGGTGGTTGTAGTACGGCGCCGACGTGTCGGCCAGGTCGCCACCGCCGTAGCTGTTGCTGATCTCGGTGGCGCCGAGCGTGGCCGCCTCGTTGACCGCGGTGCCGAGATTCGTGAATGACGACGATGACGCCTCGACCAGCAGGATGTGGCAATTCGGACAGATCGCGGAGACCATGTCGAGGTCGAGCGAGATCTCCTCGGCCCAGCCGCCGTTCTTGCGCGGGTAGGACGTCGTCCCGGTCTGGCTGACCTTGCGGAAGCAGCCGTTGGCCGTGGTGCACGCGGGCAGACCGAACTGGGCGCGGTAGACGCCGAGGTCGGCTTCCGCCGACGGGTCGTCGTACGCGTCGACGATCGCCACCGTCTGGCCGGCGCCCGCGGTCGACGACGGCAGCTTGTACGCGGACTGCAGGTCGGCCGGGAAGTAGCCGGACGGCGTGGACGCGTTGGGGGTCACGCCGTTGGCCGAGACCGTTCCGCCGCTGATGCGGATGGCATCGCAGTGGACTTGACGGGCGACGTGGGCGCAGGCATCGGTGCCTTTGGCCTTCGCTGGTGTCACGGCGGTGGCCGGTGTTACCGCGTTCGAGGGTGCCGCTGCCTGTGCCGTACCGGTGAATGCGATCGCACCCACCACGGCGAAGGCCGCGATGCCGACGGCTGCGATGCGCCAGGGTGTACGCATCGATCCTCCTTGGGGGTAGAGGGGGTGTTGCTGCGTTGTGACGCCGTCACGTGCCGGTGCCGCCGGGCGTGACGCCGCCGATGGCGAATTCCGAGTGCTCATCCCGAGCGGCGATCCCGGTTAACGATCTCGTCACCGTCGATGGATGATGGCGTCAGCTTCCGCCTCCGCCGGGCGAAGTTCAACCATTGACATCCGATGTGTGGATCAGATATAGGCGTACTTGGCTATCCGCCGAACGTACCGTCCAAAGCAGACTCACAGCTGGCGACCATCTTTGTGCCGCGCATACGAGTCCGGCCCCGCCAATGACTGGAGGGGCCGGACCGTGATCGGGCGAGTGGCTAGCGCGACGGATCGAGTTCCGGTCGGCCTCCGTTGACCGACGGCTCGCTCGGATCGGCCGGCGCCGCGCTCACCAAGTTCTTGCGTACCGTTTCGAAGATCGCCAACCCCTGGCTGACCAGGCCGGCGGCGACGTCGCCCAGGCCGTCGGCGCCATTGAGCACCGTGACGTTCGCGTTGGCCAGGCCCTGGGCGGCCTCCTTGACGATGGCCGGCAACTGGTCGATGAGCATCCGGTCGAGCGCGACCCGGCCGTACGAGGCCGCCGCCTCGGCCTGGATCTTCATCTTGGTCGCATCGGCCTCGGCGATCAGGCGGACGCGCTCGGCCTCGGCTTCGGCCGGGCGGACAATCTCCGCGACCAGCTGCTGTTGACGCAGCTCGGCTTCCCGTTGGGCGAGCTCGGTCTGCGCCGCGATGACCTGCTGCTGTGCCTTCGCCTCGGCCAGTGGCCCGGCCTGTGCCGCTTCGGCCTGCGCCTTGTCGACTTCGGCCTTGTACTGCGCCCGAACGATCGCCGTTTGCCGGCCGTACTCGGCCTGTGCTCGCTGAGACTGCTGCGCCGCCTCGGCGGCCGCCTGATCCGCCTGCGCCTGCGCGATCTGTGCCTGCCGCTGGATCGCGGCATTGTGCGGGGCCGACATGGCCGCGATGTAGCCGATCTTCATGTCATCGATCGACTGGATCTGCAGGGAGTCGACGTGCAGCCCGATCCGGGCCATCTCCTCCTTCGATCCGTCGAGTACCTCGGTCGCGAGACGCTGTCGCTCGGTGACGATCTCCTCGACGGTCATCGAGCCGACGATCGAGCGCAGGTGACCGGCGAAGATGCGACCGGTCAGCACCGACATCTGATCCTGGTCGGACAGGAACCGCTGCGCCGCGTTGACGATGCTCTCCGGGTCGTTGCCGACCTTGAACGCAATCACCGCTCGTACGTTCAGCGAGATGCCCTGCTTCGTCACGCAGACCTCGTTGACCTCTGCCTCGCACATCGACAACGTCATGAATCGTGCCCGCCGGAAGACCGGCATGACGAACGTGCCGTGCCCGGTGACAACCCGAAATGGCGTGTTGTCGCTCCTCGACTTGCGACCGGAGATGAGCATGGCCTCGTCGGGGTCGGGCACGCGATAGCCGAACATCTATCCTCCTCGTGGATCTGACGCGAAGCGGTGGGCCGGATGCCCGGCCACCGGTGATGACTCAGTTGCTGCCGGACAGCCGGATGACCGAGACCGTACGACCACCGAGGTTGCCGATCACCAGGACGGCCGTACCCTTTTCGATCGGTTCCTCGGAAAGGGCCAGATAGGTCTGGCTGCCGCCGCCGTGGCGCAGCAGCACCTCGCCCACACCGGCCGCGCCGCGGGTGGCCACGATGACGACTCCCGTGCTGCCGACGACGTCGAGATCCACCGATGACCACGCTCCCCATCCGCCGTCAATCTATCCGCCCACGTCAACGCGGTCAGTCCCGCAACGGTCACGACTTCGTCACCGCGGCGGCCGGTGGCGGCGGACCGGTCAGGGGTCAGGTTTCAGGTCCGCGACCTGCGCTTGGATTAATCCTTGGTACGACGGGGAAAACGCGTGGCGGAAGCGTCCACCCCCATCGGACGGCGTGCAGGACAGGAGGACCCCCGTGCGAACCGCCGGCGTAATCGTCGTCATCTGGCTCATCATCGGAACCATCGCTGCGTGGCAGCGTGGTTACTTCGGCTCGAACAGCGAAACGTGTGCGCACTTCGGCACGACGGCCATCACCATTGTGGCCGGACCGCTGAACTACGTCGGGCTGAACCCGAAGCTTAAGTGCGAGTTGCCGCAGCCGTCCAAGTAACCGGCCCGATCAACCGCAGACGAACAGACAGGGCACGGCCGACCGGCCGTGCCCTCTCGTTGCGTCTACTTCCGTACCGATTCCCGGCCGCTGCTTGCCATCGGCGCCAACGCGCTATGGGGCCGCGGCTGCGGCCGCGACCCCACAAATTGCGCTCAGCAGGAGGTGTGTGACTACCGAGGCTCGCCCTACTCCTCGACGAGGAGACGGGCACGCAGGTCGGCCAGCGTACGGGTGAGCAACCGCGACACGTGCATTTGCGACACGCCGACCCGGTCGGCAATCTCGCTCTGCGTCATGTTCGCGAAGAAGCGCAGCATCAGGATCTGACGCTCGCGCAGCGGAATGTCGGCCAGCGCCTCGTGCAGCGCCTGACGGTCCGCGACCGACTCCAGACGCTCGTCCGCAGCCCCCAGCACGTCGGAGAGCACCGCGCCGTCGTCCTCACCCACCGGCGTGGACAGCGAGCGGGCGGTGTGTGCCTGGCCGCAGTCGATCCCGGCCAGCACCTCCGACTCGGAGATGTCAAGCCGATCGGCCAGGTCGGACACCGATGGGGACCGGCCCAGCTCCTGCGCCATCGTCGGGATAAGCCGACTGATCTCCAGGTAGAGCTCCTGGCGCGCCCGGGATACCCGGACGCTCCAGCTCTTGTCCCGGAAGTGGCGCTTGATCTCGCCGATGATGGTCGGCATCGCGTAATTGACGAACGGTGTCTCACGGGTGGCGTCAAAGCGGTCGACGGCCTTGATGAGACCGACCGTCGCCACCTGGATCAGGTCGTCGAGAACTTCGCCGCGACCGGCGAAGCGAGCCGCGGCCCGCCGCACCATCGGCAGGCAGGCACAGATGACGTCGCCGCGGGTGCGGTCTCGATCGGGGTCATCGATGTCCAATGTGGACATCAGCTCAAGCTTCGCGGCGATGAACGCGTCCACGTCCTCGTGCGAGCTATTGGCGGGTGCGGACATACGGGTATCGGATGCCGCCGGACGGGTGATCATGGAAACCATGAGAGAAGCTCCACGTGCAGTGGCATCTGTCAGGTCGATTGCGGGTGCGTGGCCGCGTGAGACGCGGAAGCACGCATGAACCAGCCGACCATTCGACGACACCCCTGAGCACGACATGGCGGCCGTTTTCTCGAACGCCAGCGCGACTGAGCGCGTACGTCCACCATATCCGGCGAACCGCGAGTGTCAAGAAGCTGTCGCTCCGGCCACGCTCAGACCTCGCGTCATCCGGTCTGCGTTCCCGTTGCATTGACGGAGATGGTGGCCCAGACCACTTTGCCGTCCGCCGTCGGATGGGTGCCCCACTCATCTGCCATGGCATCGAGAATGAGCAGGCCACGGCCGTGATCGCCGTCATGGGCACCGCTCAGTCCCGGAACCGGGCGAAACATCGGTCGCGGGTCGTTATCGCGCACCGACACATGCAGGGTGTCATTGGCCAGTCGAAGTGCCATCACGGACGGCGTCCTCGCGTGCACGACCGCGTTCGTCACGAGTTCGGACGCGACCAGCGACGCGAGCTTCGCCAAGCGGGAAATGCCCCAGTCGGTGCATGTGTCCACCACGTACTGGCGAGCTAGCGCCGGTGCCTCCGGTTCCGGCCGCAACGCCAGCGACGTCCGGGTCGCGACCGGCGCGTCGAGGGCGGCCGCGACGCCGGCGTCAACGTCCGAGTACACCGAGGGGCGATCGACCGGCTCGTATTCGGCCAGCAGTGCGTTGGTCTCGGAGGTGTTGCCGCAGAACCCGATGCGCGCGTCCGGCCACGCCCGCGCCTCGGCCACGAGCGAGACGAGCCGCCGCAGGGCGGCCGCCGATGCGATCACTAGGTGGGACACGTCCACGAGCAGCACGGTCGGCGCCTCGGCCAGACAGTCCCGCATGGTGACGACGGCGCGCGCGACCGAGGACTGGTCAAGCGTGCCGTACAGCGCCACCACAGCGATGGGAAGGCGACGCTGGACGCGGCAAACCAGGGTGGTAGTCACACCCCACACTCCCGCGAGCGGCGACGAACAACCCTCATCACGCCAGCCCCCTCCGGTTGGCCCGTGCCGTCGGGTGATTACTACCCAGCTGTCTACTACCCAGCGACCACACAACCACACCTGTGGGACGGGACCGTGCGCGGTGCGCTATAACGGTGCGGTGACCGACGCGAGATCGCAGCTGACCGTAGAGGATGTTCATCCCGGGACTTCCGGGGCCACCGTACTGGCCCTGGCCGGGGAACTCGACCTCGGTTCCATCGGCGCGCTCAAGGAAGCCGTGGGGCACCGGCTCACGGGTGAGGCGAACGTGGTGCTCGATCTCGTCGGCCTGACGTTCTGCGACTCGACCGGACTCGGCGCGTTCGTGGCACTACACCGCCAGGCGCGCTCGACCGGGGCGCGGTTCGCCCTGGCGGCTCCGCGTCGGCGCATCGCCGACCTGTTCACGTTGTCCGGCATCGACCAGGTCATATCGGTCTACGACTCGGTCGAGGCGGCGCTGTCGGCACCGCCCGAGGCGGCCAAGTGATCCGGAGTCGAACCGGGCGTCTGATCGGTCCCGCATCCGGGCGACGTACATCGAGGACGGCCTCCCGCACGGGGCGCGCGAGGGCTCGCGGCGGCCGACCCACCGTCGCTGGTATCGAGAACGAGAACACACGCCTCGTCGCCGGCCGTATCCGTACGGCACAGAGCAAGCACGTCGTCCAACCCGCCGCCGCGTCGCGCGGTTGCCAGCGCCCGCCGCAGCCCCGGCCACGGGTCGGAGTCCGGCCGGGTGCGGTCGAAGACCATTCCATCGGTCATCCACACGATCATGTCGCCGTCCCGTACGGCGAGACGGGCCTGTTCGAACGCGGGCGCCGGTAGCAGGCCGAGGGCCGGGCCGGACGGCCGCTCGATCATCGCGGTTCCCCGGTCCCGAAGCCGTACGGGTGGCAGGTGGCCGCCCTGGGCCCAGATGACCGTACGGTCGACCGGGCAGTAGCGGCCGACCACCGTGCTGGCGAGCGGCGGGACCTCGTCGCGGTTGAGGTCGGCGTTCAGGATGCGCAGCACGGCGGCCGGAGCCATGCCGGCGTTGCCGAGCGCCCGCGCCGGGTAGAGCAGCCGGGCCAGCACCTCACCGGCGCGTACGCCGCTGCCGAAGCTGTCGCCGATCGCGAACAGGATGTGACCGTCGTCGAGGAGTGTCGCGTCGCAGAAGTCGCCACGCAGGTGCAGATCGTCATCCGGCGCGGCGTGCCGGCCGGCGACCCGGACCCCACCGGAGCGGACGTCGATCTGCACGCCCGGATAGAGCACACGCCGCAACTCGCGCGTGACCTCCCGCTGGGCGGCGAGGTTGAGCCGCTGTTCGGCCAGTTGTGCCTGCACCCGGAGCATGCGCTCGTCGGCCGTCCGAGCCTCGGTCAGATCCTGCGCCACCGCGAGTACGCCGATCACCCGGCCGTCGCCGGCCGGCAGCGGCTCGGCGATCACGCGAATGTGTCGACTGACGCCGTCCTGACGCAGTTTGAACTCGGCTCCGGCCGCCTGGCCCCGGCTGACCGCGTTGACCATGGCCGTCACGGCATCCTGCTCGGTGTCGCTGACGGCGTCGGCCAGCGACTTGAACGGCATCGGTCCGCGGGACGGATCCCGGTCGAAGATCCGGAACATGCCCGGCGACCAGTATGTTTGCCGGCCGGCAAGGTCCCAGTCGGCCCAGCCGAAGTGGCCGAGTGCCTCCATCCGCTGCAACTGGCGCTCACGCCGGACCCGGTCATCGTCGCGGTGCCAGGTCACGAGCAGCCCGGCATCGGCGTGCGTGCCGGCCCGGACGG
>DATCXD010000494.1:0-6320 GCA_036566005.1 Micromonosporaceae bacterium
CGGGTACGGCCCGGAGATCTCCCCGGCCGCGCTCGGCTTCGGCGTGATGGCGTTCGTCACGCTCGAGATCCGCCAGAGCCGCGGCCACGACCCGGTCACGGCCCATCTCGCGGCCATCCCCGAGGTGCTTGAAGTGCACACCATTACGGGTACGGGAGACCTGCTGTGCCGCATCGTCGCGCGGTCGAATGCCGACCTGCAACGGGTCATCGACCTGATCGTGTCGTACGACGAGATCGTCCGCTCGTCGACGATCATCGCGCTCGCCGAGCAACTCCCGTACCGGGTGATGCCCCTGGTCGCCTCCGCCGTCACATCCACGTGAACGCGATTCGGCTCCGTCCACGCTCCCTGTCCACAGGCACCCTCGCCATCCGCCGCGTGTCCGCGGCCCGATGCATGGACCATCCGGGTGATGGAAGGTGCTCGTCGTGGCACCTCGCGTGGCATATCCGGTCGAACTTCGTCGCCAGGTCTTCGTCGGCAGCAAAGCGGTCGCGGCCGGGCTGCTGACGCGTCGGCAATTGAACGGACAGACCTGGCGGCGCCTCAACCATGACGTCTACGCGGACCGGGCATTGCCGTTTGACCATCTCTTGCTTGTGCGCGGCGCCGCTCTGTTCATGCCACCTGGCGCCGTCATCGACGGACGCTCTGCGGCCCATGTCTGGGGTGTGCCGATGGCGTCAGCCGACGACGTCGTGGAGGTGTGGACGCCGGTGGGCTTCGGGCCGGTAAGCGGCCTGCCTGCGCATTCGTCGTTCGGCCGTTCAACCGGAGTGCGTGACGCGCTGGCGCGGCGTGCCGATCTGCACGCCCACCCATGCTGCGTGGGAGATCGCCCGAACCACGCCGGTCTATGACGCAGTGGAGTGGATTGACGCACTCGCCGGCCGACGTCGGCTCACCCGGTCCGATCTCATGCGTCATTGTGCGCTGCATGTTGCTGGCCGAGGGCATCGTCGTGCCGCGACCACGCTCGGCCTCGCGGACCCTCGCTCCGAGTCACCTCCGGAGTCGCGGGTCAGGGTGGCGTTCGTATTGGCCGGCGTGGCGCCACCGGTGCCGCAATTCACCGTGCTCGACGCGGACGGCTACTTCATTGCCCGCGTCGACTTCGCCTGGCCGTGGTTGCGATTCGCCGCGGAGTACGACGGCCAATGGCACGCGGATCGAGATCAGTTGACGCGTGATCGGCGTCGGTTGCGCGACCTCACCGCCGCCGGCTGGCAGGTCTACCACATCACGCGTGACGACCTGAAGACCTCGACCGGCTTGCTCGCGAGATCCACGGCGCGATCCGGCGCCGCGCCGCGGACCTGGTGAAGTGATGTTGGGCAAGTACACCTATCGACCGGCCGGGATACGTGCACTTGCCCAACATCAACAAATCCCGGCGCGGGGTCGACGGCGCCGCCCACCCGATCAGGCGACGAAATAGATCGACACGGGCAGATCGGGCACGCTTGGGACAAACCCCCAGGCCGGCTACGGTCGGCGCATGGCGCAGGGGCGGCTGGTCGGACGGATCGAGGCGTTCCTCGGGCTGATCGGCATCATCGCGCTCGTCGTCACGTACAGCATCCTGACCGGCTGGAACCCGTTACCGAAAGTCCAATCCTGGCTGGCCGGTGTCACGTCGACGACGCTGTCGAAGCCGGCACCCGCGTGGGTCGTACGGTCCGGGGACCAGCCGGACACCGCGACCGTCCTGCCGAACGCGATCGTCGTGACGGCCGAAGGCTCGGTCGAGTCTCGCAATCCGGGCGACGGAAAGCTCTTGTGGACGCGCACGGACTCGTGGGCCGCGGTCGGTGGCGGCGTCCGGCCGGTCGTCCTCGTCGGCCGGACCGTCGGCGGCGGATTCGACGTCTACGACGCCAGCTCCGGCGTTCGCCTGTGGTCGGACGGCAGTCGCGACGCGGTATGGCCATATCAGGACCTGATCCTCGTCCTGCACTGTGCCCGCGACTTCGACTGCACCTTGTACGCCGACGAGCCGACCACCGGTAGCCACCTCTGGTCGCTGCCCATATCGGCGGCCGGCTCCTCCACCCACGGACTCGGTAAGCCGCTCGCGACGCTACAGCCGATCACTGACGACTACGCCAAACCGCTCGGGGCCGTTCCGGTTGACGTACCGTCGCTGATCGGTCTGAACCTCGACGGCGATATCCACGTGGTGTCGACCGCGCACGGCCACGAGTTGCATGTGTATAAGGCGAAGCCGACCCAGCGAGTCGTCGTCGCGGGCCATGACGTGCTGGTCGCGACCTCGACCGTGCACGGCGACGGCTGCACGTACACGCTGTCGGCGCGCGACCCGGCCACGAACAACGCGCTGTGGAGCCGATCGGGCTACAACGCCCACACCTCCACCGGCCTCGGCTGCGACCAACGCAACGATCCCAAAGGCGCCGGCGGGGTCGTCCTCGCGACCGACCCGAACGGCCGCGACGTCCTGTTGAGCATGGGTACGGGACAGGTCGTGTATCGCGCTCCGACCGACGCCCACGTCGTCGCGACGGACGGAAACGTGGCCGTGGTGCGCTCGGCCGACGGCAAGACACTCACGACGGTCAAGGCGAACTCCGGTGCGTCGCTGTGGTCCCGGGCCGCGGCGCCGGCCGCCCTCGTCGGCATCGGACCGGACGGCGTCATGATCGTCGACCCGGGCAACAATCGGCTCGTCGTGACCGCACCGCAGACCGGCGCGGTCCTGGTCAATGTCGAGAGCGGCGCGACCATCCTCGGCCTCGGCGAGCGGGCGTTGATCGTGAACATCGGACGCTCGTTCGGGCCGATCCTCGTACGGACGGCCGCCGTCGTACATCCGTGACCCGGACGGACCCGGCCGTCGCCCAGCCGAGCGGGTGCGGCCTGTGCCATGATCGGCCAGGGCCGGTGTGCCGGTCGTGGCTGGCGTGGATACGCTGCGAACCATGCCGGAGTTTGCGTACGCACCGCTGCTGCCGATCGGCGTCGACACCACCGAGTATCGGCTGATCACGACCGACGGCATTGGCGTCGCCGACGGGCTGGGCGGCCGGCGGTTCCTGACCGTCGAGCCAGCCGCACTGACCGCGCTCACCGCCGAGGCGATGCACGACATCGCACACTTCCTGCGGCCGGCCCATCTGCAGCAGTTGCGGAACATCATCGACGATCCAGCCGCCTCGCCGAACGACCGGTTCGTCGCGCTCGACCTGCTGCGCAACGCGAACATCGCGGCCGGCGGTGTGCTGCCCATGTGCCAGGACACCGGTACGGCGATCGTGATGGGCAAGCGCGGTCGCCACGTGCTGACCGACGGCTCGGATGAGTCGGCCATCGCTCAGGGCGTCTTCGACGCGTACACGAAGCTCAACCTCCGCTACTCCCAACTCGCGCCGATCACGATGTGGGAGGAGCGCAACACCGGTTCGAACCTTCCGGCCCAGGTCGAGATCTACGCCGACGATCCGGACGGGCACCCGGACGCGTACAAGTTCCTGTTCATGGCCAAGGGTGGCGGCTCGGCCAACAAGAGTTACCTCTACCAGGAGACCAAGGCGCTGCTGAACCCGACGCGAATGATGGCGTTCCTGGAAGAGAAACTGCGATTGATCGGTACGGCCGCCTGCCCGCCGTACCACCTGGCGATCGTCATCGGCGGTACGTCGGCCGAATTCGCGCTCAAGACAGCGAAGTACGCGTCGGCCAAGTATCTCGACGCGTTGCCGACTAGCGGCGACATGACAGCGCACGGATTCCGGGACGTCGAACTGGAGGCGTCGGTCCTCGAACTCACGCGCGAGTTCGGCATCGGCGCGCAGTTCGGCGGGCGCTACTTCTGCCACGACGTACGGGTGGTCCGGCTGCCCCGGCACGGCGCGTCCTGCCCGGTCGCGATCGCGGTGTCGTGTTCGGCCGACCGGCAGGCACTCGCCAAGATCACTCCCGAGGGCGTGTTCCTAGAGCGGCTCGAGCGCGATCCGGCCCGGTTCCTGCCCGAGATCACCGCCGATGCGCTCGGCTCGACCGACGACGTCGTCCGCGTCGACCTCAACCAGTCGATGGCCGACATCCGGGCCGAGCTGTCGAAGTATCCGGTGAAGACCCGGCTGTCACTGTCCGGCCCGCTCGTCGTGGCCCGGGACATCGCGCACGCCAAGATCGCCGAGCGGCTCGACGCCGGCGAGGGCATGCCCGACTACCTTCGCGACCACGCGGTTTACTACGCCGGCCCGGCGAAGACGCCGGAGGGGTACGCCTCGGGATCGTTCGGTCCGACGACCGCCGGTCGCATGGACGCCTACGTGCAGCGGTTCCAGGAAGCCGGCGGATCGCTGGTCATGCTGGCCAAGGGCAACCGTTCGAAGCAGGTCACCGATGCCTGCGAGAAGTTCGGCGGGTTCTACCTCGGTTCGATCGGCGGCCCGGCCGCCCGGCTCGCCCAGGACTGCATCAAGCACGTCGAGGTGCTCGAATACCCTGAGCTCGGCATGGAAGCGATCTGGAAGATCGAGGTCGAGGACTTCCCGGCCTTCATCGTGGTCGACGACAAGGGCAACGACTTCTTCGCGGAGGTCACGAGACCCGTGCTGACGATCGGCCGTCGCTAGCTCATGGGACGACACCGCAGCGCACCCGATCCCGAGCCCGGCGCCGGTCAGCCCGCGGTGCCGGCGCCCAGAGCGCCCGACGCAAGGCAGGATGGTCAGATGGACGGCGAATATCGCATCGAGCACGACACGATGGGCGACGTGCGGGTGCCCACGACCGCCTTGTGGCGCGCGCAGACCCAGCGGGCCGTCGAGAACTTTCCGATCTCCGGCACCGGGCTGGAACGCGTACACATCGCCGCTCTGGCCGAGATCAAGGCGGCCGCCGCGAATGTGAACGCCGATCTCGGTGTCATCACCCGGGCCCAGGCTGACGCGATCATCGCCGCCGCGACCGCCGTCGTGTCCGGCGCGTACGACGACCAGTTCCCGATCGACGTGTTCCAGACCGGCTCGGGCACGTCGTCGAACATGAATATGAACGAGGTGCTCGCGTCGCTGGCCGAACGCGAACTCGGTGAGCCGGTGCATCCGAACGATGTGGTGAACGCGTCGCAGTCCTCGAACGACGTGTTCCCGACGTCCATCCACCTGGCCGCGACGGCCGCGTTGGCGCAGGATCTCGTGCCGGCGCTGAGCCACCTTGCCTCCACGTTGGACGCGAAGGCGACCGGCTGGTCGGAGGTCGTGAAGGCCGGCCGTACGCATCTGATGGACGCCACCCCGGTCACGCTCGGGCAGGAGTTCTCCGGCTACGCCGCGCAGGTCCGCTACGGCATCGAGCGGGTTGCCGCGGTGCTACCCCGGGTCGCGGAACTGCCCCTCGGCGGGACGGCCGTCGGCACCGGCGTGAACACTCCGCCCGGATTCGCCGCCGCCGTCATCGGGAGTCTGGCCGCCCGTACCGGCCTGCCGTTGACCGAGGCGCGCAACCACTTCGAAGCGCAAGGTGCCCGCGATGCGCTGGTCGAGGCGTCCGGACAACTGCGCGTGATCGCCGCCGGCCTCTACAAGATCGCCAGCGACCTCCGGTGGATGGGCTCGGGTCCGCGGGCCGGGCTTCGCGAGCTGCGCATCCCCGACCTGCAACCGGGCTCGTCGATCATGCCGGGCAAGGTGAACCCGGTGGTCTGTGAGGCCGTGCGCCAGGTCAGTGCGCAGGTCTACGGCAACGATGCGGCGGTCGCGTTCGCCGGATCGCAGGGCGACTTCGAGCTGAACGTGATGATGCCCGTGATGGCCCGCAACCTGCTGGAGTCGATCCGGCTCATCGCGAACGTCGCGCGCATTTTCGCCGATCGCTGCATCGCCGGGCTTGAGGCCGACAAGGAGGTCACGCGCTACTACGCGGAGGCGTCGCCGTCGATTGTGACGCCGTTGAACCGCTACCTCGGGTACGAGGAGGCGGCAGCCGTCGCGAAGCAGGCGCTCGCGTCCGGACGCACGATCCGGGAAGTAGTCATCGAGCGCGGACATGTGTCGGCCGGCCGGATCTCCGAGGCGGATCTCGATCGGGCGCTCGACGTCCTCCGGATGACTGCTCCGTAGGGGTGTTCGTGAGCCGGCCGCGAGTGACGCGTTAACCCAGGGCGGCGGCGAGGGTGGCCGCGGCGGTCATGACGGCCGGACCGACGACGGCCGGGTCGAGCGGCGCGAGCGAGATCACCCCCACGCTGGCCTCCAGTCCCTCGACCCCGGTCACGGGGGCCGCGATGCCGTGCGCGCCCGGCTGCAGTTCGCCGCTGGTGGCGACCCAGGTCGGGTCGCCGCCTCGAC
>DATCXD010000677.1:0-2610 GCA_036566005.1 Micromonosporaceae bacterium
CCGGCGAGTGCGCGGACCGCGACCGCGGCCCCCCGGCGCAGGGCTTCGGTCGTCGGCATCGCGCCGGCCGGCTCCGGGCCCAGCCCGACCGCCACGACCAGCGGCGCGGTCACCGTTCCCAGGGTCGCGACCTTCGTCACCTCGCCGGCCGAGCCACTCGCGCCGAGCAGGCCGAGGGTGTCGGTGAGCTTGCCGTCGAACGCGACGGCGACGCTTTCCGACCCGGCCGCGAGCAGCAGGGGGTTAGGCGCCGTCGCGTCCTGGCTGTAGACGCCGATCACCACCGCGTCGACGGACAGCTCGGCCGGATCGGTGTCGACCAGGCGTAGGGCGCTCGTCGGCGCGACGGCATCGTGATCGGAACGGGCAGGGGTGGTCACGCGCGATCTCCTCCGGTGTTACTGCTCGATAATCGGTGTGGCGTGTCGTTAACGGTGTGACACGCGACGGGACTCCCGCCGATGCTAGCGACCGTACCCTGACGCGATAGGTTGCCACCCATGACCGATGCACCGCCGCATTCGCCGTCTTCGTCGACTCTTCAATCGCCGCTGAACGACCGTCATGTCGCGCTTGGCGCAAAATTTGGCGGATTCGCCGGTTGGGACATGCCGATCGAGTACGCCGGCGGCGGCGTGATCAAGGAGCACACCGCGGTACGGGAAGCGGTCGGGGTGTTCGACGTGTCGCATCTGGGCAAGGCCGATGTACGGGGACCGGGCGCGGCCGAGTTCGTCAACGCGTGCCTGACCAACGACCTGGACCGCATCGTGGCCGGTCAGGCGCAGTACACGATGTGCGGCGACGATGTGACCGGCGGCGTGGTGGACGACCTCATCGCCTACCGGTTCGCCGACGACTTCGTGTTCCTCGTGCCGAACGCGGCCAATACGGCCGAAGTGGTTCGCCGGCTCGCCGATGCGGCACCGGCCGGCGTCACGGTCACCAACCGGCATCACGACTACGCCGTCCTCGCTGTGCAGGGGCCGCGGTCGGCTGACGTACTGGCCGCGGTCGGGCTGCCTTCCGATCACGGGTACATGAGTTTCGCGACGGCGCCGTTCGGGGGCGCCGACGTCATCGTGTGCCGGACCGGCTATACCGGCGAGCACGGCTACGAACTGGTCATTCCGGTCGCATCGGCGGCGGCTGTGTGGGACGCGATCCTGGCCGCCGGCGAGGCGTACGGCCTCCGCCCGGCCGGCCTCGCCGCCCGCGACACGCTGCGCACCGAGGCCGGTTATCCGCTGCACGGCCAGGACCTGTCGCTGGACATCTCGCCGGTTCAAGCCGGTTCCGGGTGGGCGGTCGGTTGGAAGAAGCCGGCATTCTGGGGCCGGGACAAGATGACCGCCGAGCGTACGGCCGGACCACGCCGGAAGCTCTGGGGCCTCGTGGCGACGGATCGCGGGATACCGCGCGCACACATGACGGTGCTGCGCCCCGGCACGGACGAGCCGGTCGGCGAGATCACCAGTGGCACGTTTTCGCCGACGCGCCGGATCGGCATCGCCTTGGCGTTGCTCGACACGGCCGCCGGGCTCGGGCCGGACGACAACGTCGAGGTGGACGTACGCGGCCGCCGCTCGACAATGACGGTCGTGAAGCCGCCGTTCGTGTCCCTGTCGGTGAAATGACGCGCGACGCGCTGCGGTCACGGCGCGATGCCCGGAGGTGACCAGCGATGCCCGGAGGTGACCAGCGATGCCGGTGACGTACGCGCAGATGCGCACGATGGCCCTCGGTCTCCCGGACACGTCGGAGGTGCCGACCTGGGAGGATGAGCCGACGCTGCGGGTCAACAACAAGATCTTCGCGATGGCCCACCCCGACTCTGTCTGGGTCTCGGTGAAGTGCACGAAGGACGACCAGGCCGAACTCGTTGCGATGGATCCGGAGACGTACAAGTCGGCGGCGTACGTGGGCCGGTTCGGTTGGGTCTCGGTCAACCTGCGCCGCGTTGCGAAGGCGGATCTGGAGGCGCTGATCGTCGAGTCGTGGCGGCAGATCGCCCCGAAGCGACTGGTGAAAGCATTCGACGCGGGACAGTGATCCCTCGGTTGGTGCCGTGCCGGCTGGGCGGCCCGAGTCCTAGGGCGTGTCCATCGCCGCTCCGGCGGCGAGATCGGCGAACGCCGAGTCGAGGTAGGGGCCGATCCGTCGGCCGCTCGCCGCGAGCAGATCCGCGATGACGAGCGGCGCGTGCCAGGCGAACTCGGCCGGCGTCGGCGGTCGGCCGGTCGCCGTCTCGCCCTCGTCCGCTTGCGGTTGCGGCGGCCAGTCGTCGGTCGCGGTTTCGACCGGACCCACTTCTTGGTACGTGAGGCCAGCTTCGTGGATGCCGAGCGCGGCGGCCAGAACGGCGATCAGTACGCGTACGTCAACCGCGTCGCCCAGGAATCCATGAGCGCTCCGGTAGCACCGGCCCAACACCAGTTGGACGTCATCGGCGTCGAGCCCGTCGGGGTGCAGTTCCTCGATCAACGTTCGCGTGACTGTCGCGAGCACAAGCCCCGTCGGCGCGGTCGGCAGGCTCGCTACGGCCGCCGCCGCATCCTGGTACGCCTCGGGGTCCGTGCCGCGGGCGGCGTCGACCGCCAGCGCCACGGC
>DATCXD010000702.1:0-4523 GCA_036566005.1 Micromonosporaceae bacterium
CATAGGCGTCGAGTCCGGCTGCGAGCCGGCCCAGGCTCAGCGGGTTCGCGCCGTCGACGTCCTTGGACGGATCGATGAACGCGCCGGCTGCCGCCAGCGACAATCCGGCCGGTAACGGCGTCTGGCAGATGATGCCGTGTACGTCTGGATCGATGCTCAACGCTGCTAGCCGCCGCGTGATCGACGCGGTGTCGACGCCGACCATGGTCTCGACAACGCAGTCGACGCCGATTTTCTTGGCGGCGCGGCCGATATTGCGGACGTACCACGCCGTTGCCTCGTCGTCGGTCGCCACGACGACCGCGAGACGCGGCACGATCCCCTGGCCCCGCAGGCGCTCGACGTCGCTCGTCACAGCCGCGCTGATAGCGGCCGCGTGCGCTCGACCGTCGATCGTCCTCACCGGCGGCCATCCTTGCGCCGGAAGCCTTGGCGTACGCGGCGGATCGTTGCCGTCGCAGTATCGGCCGCGGACAGGTGCGTGGCCAGTTCGTCGAAGAGCGCCGCCGCGAACTCGCGGTCGTGCAGCGCGGCCAGGTTGACCTCAACATTGATGGCGGCCGACTCGAGCCCCGCCCGCGCCGAGGACGCCGCGACGGCCACGTCGGAAAGCACGTTGACGTTGGCGCCGTCGTGAATACCTTCGGCCAGCGCGATCACCTGTGCCGCCAGTTCCGCCGTCCGCAGCGGCGGGCGCGCCGCCTCGGCCGTGGTGCGCTGAATCTCGGCAGCCCGGCCGGGGTCGTTTTTCGGGATCTTGTACGCGGCCGCGACGGAGTCGAACGCGCGTTCGTCATCGTCGGCGGCACGCAGCGCTGCCGTACGGATCTGGACGGCGGTATCACGCGCGACGATCATTGTCGGCTCGTGCTCGGCGTACCGCGGTCGGCCGATCGTCAGGTTCGCAACCATCTCGACCAGTGACGCCGCCGTGGCAACCAACAGTGCCGCGGCGGCGCCGCCGCCCGGGGCCGGCGCGGCCGAGCCGAGCGCGTCCAGCCAATCGCCGATTGTCTGCTCGCGCATCGTCCCCCCGCTCTTCTCGGTCGTTACTTACGCTTGCCGAACATGCCTTTGATCGCGGCCAGCATCAACAATGCGCCGACGACGACGCCGGTGAGCACGACCCCGGGCACGTGATCCGGTCCCCGGTCCGCGAGGTACGCCGCCATGATGTGCACGCGGTCCACTGTGTCAGGGCGGTCCCCGATAGCAAAGTCAGGCGGGGACCCGCACGGCGATCACGGCCGCCGCCGCAGATACGTCGTGCGCGGCTGGTAGCGGACGCTTTGCGTGGCGTGTCCGCGGCGAGTGGCCGGCGCGGCGTTGGCGAACTTCAGCCAGGCGGCCGCGCACTCAGCACACGGTTCCTCGTGGAGCCACAGATGGCGAAGGTGCCCGGCAATGCTACCGCAGGTGGTGACCATGGCTCAGTGTGCGCCCCCACGACGGTCGCCGGTCGATCGGGGTAGCGATACGCCCTGTTGATCAGGGGTGGCACTACTTGTGCCGGCGACATAAACGGCTGCGAACCCGACCGCCCGTTCCGTGATGGCCGCGATCCCGATGGACCGGTGGCCCGGTGGGGACGGCCGCCCATCGCCTTGTTCCGGCAGCGGGGCCGAGTGGTGTTCGTGATCGTACCAACAACCTTTGCTGGATTGCCCGAGCGTCGACCGGCCGAGACGCGCACACTCAGACCATGTGCACAACGCTCTTCTGACGCGAGGCACCGATGTTGGGCGCGTAGTGGGCGCCAAAGTCGACGCGAACGACGCGCCGGAAAGTGATCGGTGAGAGAACGGAGCTGTGGCATGGACAGCCAGGCTGCTACGCGGGTCATCGTGGGCTTTGATGGATCGCTCTCAGCATCCGCCGCCATCAACACCGGCGCGCTGCTTGTGCCGCGCGCCCACGCGTGGATCACCCACCTGTGGACAGTACCTTTCGCCGACGAAGAGCTCCGCCATCGGCTATGGCAAGGCAGGCAACACCTCGACAAGTTCATCGAAGACGTGGAACGCGAAGGTGAATGGCAGGCCGGCCGAATCGCCGACATCGGTGTCACACTCGCTCAAGCCGCCGGATGGCGAGCCGAAGCGCTTCCGCGGCGCGTCGATGGCGGTGAGGGCATCGGACTAGCGCAGCTCGTCCAGGACATCGCTGCGGACCTGGTACTCATCGGTGCCCACGGGCTGAGTGGCGTGCGAGCGGCCCTCGGCAGCGTGTCCGACATGGCCGTGCACTACAGCCGAAAACCCGTACTCGTCGCCCCGCATCCCCTGTTCAGCGCCGACCATGCGGCACTGGCCGACGGCCCTATCGTCATCGGCTGGGACGGATCACCCGGCTCCGAGGCCGCGCTCACCGCAACCGAGCGACTGCTGCCGGACCGGACACTGCTCCTCGTACGCGTCGACGACGACACGGCGCTCGACGCAACGGTCAGCCCGCCGCCAACATCAACCGGACAGGCGCTGCTCCCAACGCGGATCAACAAAGGCCATGGCACCCCCACACGAGCGATAGCCGACGCTCTCATCGCGTTCGCCCGCGACCACGACGCAGCCCTGCTCACCGTTGGATCACGAGGCCGCTCCGCCGTCCATGAGATCGTCCTGGGCAGTGTGGCGATGACCACCCTGCACCATGCCCACCGGCCGGTCCTCGTCGTGCCTGGCACCGATCAACAATGAGACGACCAGAGCCCTCACACAACAGCCTGGCAGGCACCTGAACCGTACCGGCCCCGGACGCGGTGCCACCCGTGATCGTTCAGGTCGTGCTCCTCGGAATCAGCATCCATGGAGCGACCGCGACGGAGATCGAGGCACACATCGGCGAACGGACCGGACCGAAGTCGATCGCGTTCCCGACTGCGCAGGGCGACCTCAACACACCGATGGATCACTGACCTGTGCGCCGGTATGAATGGCCGGCGGCGTGCCGGGAACGGCTCGGCCCTCCAACACCCTCCGGCCGTACACCGCGTGCAGTCTGTGCCGGCCGGCATATGCCTGAGGCTCCCTGGGACAGACTGCCTGCCTCGACGGGCCGGACGGCCCTGACCGCAATCGCGTCCCGGGCGGACGCTGATCTCGAACGGTGCCTCCGGCCGATGTGGACATCGCATCCGCGGACCACACGCCAATGTGATTGAAAGGAACAGCAATGAACGCCAACCCGCACGACCCGGTCGTCGTCGGCATCGACGGCTCCGGCGAGTCCAAGCGCGCCATCAGCTATGGCGCCTGGGAAGCGCGGCGACTGCACGTACCGCTGCGGCTCGTCCTCGCCTACCAGCCAACCGCGATGTGGGGTCCGGCCATCCTCACGCCCACCGACTACGTCCAGCGGCAACCGTGGGTCGACGAAGTGCTAACCAAGGCAGAAAAGCAAGTCGCCGAGGAGTACCCGGGACTCTCTGTTGAGGCCGTCACCATCGATGGTATTCCCGCCGGGATCCTCGTCGATGAGTCACGTCGGGCGAGTCTCGTCGTGGTCGGCACTCGCGCAACCGGCGGCCTTGCTGGCCATTTGCACGGTTCGGTGGCGATTCAGGTCGCCGCGCACTCCGCCGCACCGGTGGTCGCTGTTCGGGGTGGCAGCGTCGATGATCAGCCCGTACCAGTCGGTGCTCCGGTCGTCGTCGGACTGGACGGCTCCGACGTGTCCAGCGACGCGATGACGTTCGCCGTCGAGCAGGCCGTTGCTCGTCACGTCGACGTCCACGCTGTGTTCGCTTGGGATGTCGAGCGTGTGCACAACGTCGGGCCACTGTCACCGGAAACGTTCAGCGTCCACGAGGCACAGCACACGGCCGAACGTCTGCTGGCCGAGGCCGTCGCCGGCTGGTCAGAGCACTATCCGGAGTTGACCATCATGGAGCGCCCAGTCTTTGACAGTGACCCCGTCAACGCCCTCATCGGCGAAGCCGTCGGCGCGGGCCTGATCGTTGTCGGCTCCCGTGGTCGCGGTGGCTTCCTCGGTCTCCGGCTCGGATCGACCGTAGATGGTCTGATCCGGTTTGCTCCAGCGCCTGTCGCCGTCGTACCGGGGCGCCACATCGCATAGCGCACGCCCGCCTTCGGACGAAGTCAGCACGCCGGAACCCAGCGCCAAGGACCGTCCCCATTGACCGCGTTGTACCAATCGGGGCCCGCGTCCGGTGGCACCAGGCCAAGCCTGACCGCCACCGGGCAGCCCAACCCGACCGGCGTCGCGGACTCTGCCCGTACTCGCTGAACTGGAGGCATTGCCATGACGCTCGGATGGGAGATCGACTCGCACGGACCGCAATCGACAAATTTGATCGCGTGCCTAGAGGCGGCGGCGATGGCGCCATCGATACACAACAGCCAGCCGTGGCGCTTCCGTGTTGCCGGCGATCGCATCGAGGTCATGCTGGATCGGGATCGACTGCTGTCCGCGATCGATCCGACCGGGCGCGAGGCGTGGATGTCGGTCGGTGCCGCGCTGTTGAACCTCCGGGTGGCGATCCTGGCTGGCGGACGCGTACCGCT
>DATCXD010000006.1:0-2519 GCA_036566005.1 Micromonosporaceae bacterium
GACAGCGTCGATGCGTAGCGTCAGCCGCGAGGCGTCATGACAGCGTCGATGCGTAGCGTCAGCCGCGAGGCGTCATGACAGCACCGAGTGGCGCGGGCTATGACCTCGTGTTGCGCTCGCGCCGCGTGGTCACCCCGAACGGTACGCGGCCGGCCGCGGTCTGCGTCGCCGGTGGGCGCATCGCGGCCATCGAGGACTACGCCACACCCGGGCAGGATCTGGGCGATCTCGCGCTGCTGCCCGGATTGGTCGACCCGCACGTGCATGTGAACGAGCCCGGTCGGACGGATTGGGAGGGCTTCGCAACGGCGACCCGGGCCGCCGCGGCCGGCGGTGTCACGACGATCATCGATATGCCGCTGAACTCCTTGCCGCCCACGGTGTCCGTCGCCGCACTAGCCGCCAAGCGACGTGCGGCCGCCGGTCAGTGCCACGTGGACGTCGGATTCTGGGGCGGCGCCGTACCCGGTAACCTCGACACGCTCGGCGATTTGCACGACGCCGGCGTCTTCGGCCTCAAATGCTTCCTCGTCGATTCCGGCGTGCCGGAGTTTCCGCCGCTGTCGGCCGGCGAACTCGGTGCGGCCTTGTCGGCGGTCGACGCGCTGTTCCTCGTGCACGCCGAGGACCCACACGAAATCGGGGACGCTCGACCCTCGCGTCGCTACGCCGATTTCCTCGCGTCCCGACCTCGGGCCGCCGAGAACCGTGCCATCGCCACTGTTATCGACACGGCACGGCGTACGGGTGCGCGGGTACACGTACTGCACCTGTCGTCGGGCGACGCCGTCGACATGATCGGGCAGGCCAAGCGCGACGGCGTACGAATAACCGCGGAAACCTGTCCGCACTACCTGACGCTGGCCGCCGACGAGATACCGGATGGGGCGACGCATTTCAAGTGCTGCCCGCCGATCCGCGAGGGGTCCAACCGGGACACCCTCTGGCAGGGCCTCGCCGCCGAGGTGATCGACGAGATCGCCTCCGACCACTCGCCCTGCCCACCGGCGCTCAAGCTGCCCGACTCCGGTGACTTCGCCGGCGCTTGGGGTGGGATCGCCTCGCTGCAACTCGGCCTGCCGGTGGTCTGGACTCACGCCCGGTCCGGATTCCGGCTCGATGATCTGGTGCGCTGGATGGCGCAGCGCCCGGCCGAGATCGTAGGCCTGCCGCACAAAGGCCGCATCGCCGTGAGATACGACGCCGATTTGGTGGCCTTCGCTCCCGAGGAGACCTTCACCGTCGACCCGGCCCGGCTGCATCACCGGCACCCCGTCACCCCGTACGCCGGGCGGCGTCTGCACGGCGTCGTGCACACGACGTGGCTGCGCGGCGTACCCGTGGACGGAGAGCCGCGCGGCACCCTGCTATCTCGGAGCGATCCGTCATGACCGACTTCACGACCCTGCCGGACCTCGCCTCGCGCCGTCTCGGTGGCGGCGTGGTGTGGGCCAACGACGAGTTGTTCGCCGCCGCCGACAACCTGGTCGATCCGGCGCCGCCCAGGTTCCAGCCGAAGTCGTTCGGACCCAAGGGCCAGATCTACGACGGATGGGAGACCCGGCGGCGCCGCGAGCCCGGATACGACTACGCCATCGTCCGGCTGGGCGCGCCCGGCGTCGTACGCGGAGTGGTCATCGACACCGCGTACTTCACCGGCAACTACCCGCCACAGGCATCCGTCGAAGGGTGCGGCGTTGAGGGCTACCCGAATTCGGCCGAGCTAGCCGAGGCACCGTGGTTTCCGCTACTGCCGAAGGTCGCGCTCGCCGGTGACACCCGCAACTCCTTCGCCGTGGACGAACAGCAGCGCGTCACACACGTACGGCTGTCGATTTACCCGGATGGAGGTGTGGCGAGGCTGCGCGTACATGGTGAGGTGGTGGCCGACCCGCGATTGCTCGCACTGCTTCCGATCGACCTTGCGGCACTGGAGCACGGCGCCCACGTCGCCGCGTGCAGCAACATGTTCTACGGTTCCCCGAAAAACCTGTTGATGCCGGGTCTTGCGGGCACGATGGGGGAGGGCTGGGAAACCGCACGCCGCCGCGACGAGAGCAACGACTGGGTGCTGATCCGCCTGGCCGTGCCGGGCCGGGTGCGGCTGGCCGAGTTGGACACCAGTCACTTCAAGGGAAACGCACCGGGACGGGCCGCGCTGCGAGGTATCGACGCGAGGGCCGGCGAACTGGATGACGCGGATGCCTGGTTCGATCTGCTGCCTGGCACACGTTTGCAACCCGATACGCGGCACCGTTTCGCGACGGTCGCCGCACCAGCTGCGACCCACGTACGGCTCGACGTGTACCCGGACGGCGGCATGGCCCGGCTGCGCCTGTTCGGCGTGCCGTCAGAGACGGAACTGGCCGAGCTGGCCGCGCGCTGGTTCAATCTGCTGCCGCCCGCCCAGGCGTTGTCGGTCCTGACCGGGCTCGCGCCGGAGGATGCGCGGCTGCTGGTCGACTCACGTCCGGTCACCGCCGCCGACCTCCCAGCGCAGCTGTGGCAGTAGCGCTTCA
>DATCXD010000011.1:0-4639 GCA_036566005.1 Micromonosporaceae bacterium
AGTCTGGCGTCGGCTCCGCGAAGTCGAGGTGCACCATGTCGACCTCGCCGCCGGCTATTCCTGGCGCGACTGGCCGGAGGCGTTCTCGCATCGGCTACTGCATGAGCTGATCGGCGTACGGCGTGGTGGTGAACCGCCGTCGCTGTGGCTCAAGCCGGACGACCTCAGCCATCCGCTGCAGCTCGGCAGCGGATCACCGGACGTTACCGTGAGCGGCCGCGCGCCCGATCTCGCGGCATGGCTCGCCGGGCGGAGCGACGGCGTCGGCCTCACAGTCCGGCCCGACGGCGACCTTCCCGCACTGCCGAGATGGATGTGAGCGGCATGGCCTACACCGGCGACACCACACCAGACACCCGTGAGCTTCCGGAGCTCACGATCACGAAGCTCTCGGTCGGACCGATGGATAACAACGCGTACGTACTGCGGTGCACGTCAACCGGCGAGCAGCTGATGATCGACGCGGCGAACGAGCCTGGCCGGCTGCGCGACCTCATCGGCGAGGGCGGTCTGGCCACCGTCGTCACGACGCACCGGCACGCCGATCATTGGCAAGGCTTGGCCGACGTGGTCGCCGCCACCGGTGCGGAGTCGTTGGCGCATCCAGCCGACGCGCCTTCGCTGCCGGTCGTCACGCGTACGGTCGACGAGGGTGCGGCAGTCCGGGTCGGCGACGTGTCGCTCGAGGTGATTCACCTCGTCGGCCACACCCCCGGATCGATCGCGCTGCTCTACCGGGACCCGGCCGGTCACCCGCATCTGTGGACCGGCGACTCGCTGTTCCCCGGAGGTCCTGGACGGACGACAAACCCGACCGACTTCAACAGCCTCATGGATGACCTTGAGGCCAAGATTTTCGGTCCGCTGCCTGACGACACCTGGTTCTACCCTGGCCACGGCAAGGATTCGACGCTCGGCGCCGAGCGCCCGCACCTCGGCGAATGGCGCGACCGCGGCTGGTGACCGCCGATTCGGGAGACATGGTGCCGGCGCGACGTCGTACGACTCTGCTGGCGTTGATGCGTGCAGAGCCGTAGGCGCTACCCCGGTGCCGACGCGACGTCGGGCCGAATCGCGGCGCCGTCGACGTTGGCACGGAATTAGTTGCGGAACTTAACTAATCTATTGACAGAGGTAACTGTCTCGCGAGAGGTTCGCCACAGAGCGCTCTCCCGACACACATCGGCAACCTCGTCGTCATCAACCCGACCGTAGGGATAGGACTTCGCGCCGACGACCGCCGACCCGTCACGGCTGCCGGGTCCGATCGATCGCCGTGCCGCGCGGTGCCACCCACACTTCCCACGGTCAACGGCGCCGGTTGCCTGGTTGGTCGCCTGCCGCCCGGTCCAGCGCTACCGCTTCCGGTCGCCACGGCGGTCCGACCACCTCGGACAAGGAGAACGCATGTGATCAGGCGCAAACACCATCAGGCGGCGACGCGTCGCCTGGACCGGCGTATCACCGCCGGCCTGTACACGCTCGCGGTCGCGACACTGACAATTGCCCTCGTGCCGACCTCGGCCGCGGCCGCGCAGACAACCTCTGCGGCGGCTACGCACACGACCTCGGTAGCGACACGCGCGGCGACGCCGGCGGCCCCCACCGACGTGGTCAGCCCGAACGCCGTTCCGGGACCGCCGGCCGGGTTCACCACCACATGGAGCGACGACTTCACCGGCGCGGCCGGGACCGGCCTCAGCACGGGAACGTGGAAGTACGACACCGGCCCGGGTTCGAGCTTCGGCACCGGCGAGATCGAGACGATGACGAACAGCACCGCGAACGTCTTCCAGGACGGCTCGGGGCATCTGGTCTTGAGGGCGCTGCACTCCGGCACCGACCCGAACTCCGGCTGGACGTCCGGTCGGGTCGAGACGCAGGCGGCGACGTTCGGCGCACCGGCCGGCGGCGTCGTCGAGATGCAGGCGTCGATCCAGCAGCCCAACCTGACCACGACCAACGGCGCCGGCTACTGGCCGGCGTTCTGGATGCTCGGCTCCACGCTGCGCACCGGCACGACGTGGCCGACGAGCGGCGAGGTCGACATCCTGGAAGACATCAACGGCCGCAGCTCGGTGTTCGGCACATTGCACTGCGGCGTCAACCCGGGCGGTCCGTGCAACGAGTCGACCGGCATCGGCAGCGGCGAACGCGCGTGTGCCGGTTGCCAGACGGCGTTCCACACGTACGCGGTGCAGATCGACCGGTCGGTGTCGCCGGAGCAGATCCGGTGGTACCTGGACGGGACGAACTACTTCACCGTCAACGCCACGCAGGTGGATGCGACGACGTGGGCGAACGCGGTGGACCATCCGTTCTTCATCATCTTCGACCTGGCCATGGGCGGCGGGTTCCCGGCCGCGTTCGGCGGCGGACCCAATACGGCGACCGTGTCCGGCGGCCAGATGAACATCGACTACGTCGCTGTCTACAACAAGGGTCCGGGATCCGGCGGCGGCGGAACGAACATCGCGCAGGGCAAGACGACCACGGCCTCCTCGGTGGAGAACGCGACGTTCCCGGCGTCCAACGCGACCGACGGCAACTTCGGTACGCGGTGGTCGAGCGCGTTCAGCGATCCGCAGTGGATCCAGGTCGACCTCGGTCAGTCGTACAACATCAGCCATGTGACGTTGACCTGGGAGGCAGCATATGCACGGTCCTACCAGATACAGGCCTCACCGAACGGTACGACATGGACGAACATCTTCTCGACCACGACCGGTGACGGCGGTACGGATGATCTCGCGGTCACCGGCACCGGCCGATATGTCCGGATGAACGGTACGGCCCGCGCCACGCCGTACGGCTATTCGCTGTTTGAGTTCGCCGTCCAGGGCACACCCGGCGGTGGGACGGCGACGCTGCTCTCGCAAGGCCACCCGGCCACCGCGTCATCCCTGGAGCAGACGGCCTTCCCGGCGTCCAACGCGGTCGACGGCAACACCGGCACGCGGTGGTCGAGTGCGTTCTCCGACCCGCAGTGGTTGCAGGTCGACCTCGGCGCGACCCACCCGATCAGCCGCGTCGTCCTGAACTGGGAAGCCGCATTCGCCACGGCGTTCCAGATCCAGACATCGAACGACGCCGTAACCTGGACCACCATCTTCTCGACCACCGCCGGCACCGGAGGCGTACAGGACCTCGCGGTCAGCGGTTCCGGCCGGTACGTCCGGATGCTCGGCACCCACCGCGCGACACCGTACGGCTATTCGCTGTGGGAGTTTCAGGTCTTCGGGGGCTGATCCGGCGGCACCAGCAGCGTAAAGCGTCACCGGGTGCGGCCGCCCATCGCAGGCCGCGCCCGGTGGCCGCGAACACGACATATCGGGTCCATGACCAGGCCTCATGTGTCGTGACATGTCGCCCGTGTGGGACTCGATGGTACGAGCGCTCTGCTTTCGGCATACTGCTGACATGCCCACGCCATTCGTCGCCGCACCTTCGTGTGCCGAATGCGGCCAAGCCGCGAGCCATGTCGAACTCGTCGGCCCGGTCGCACCCGGTCCACCGGCCTGGCGGTTCGTCTACTCCGGGCCGGGCGGAAGCAATGGGAGCGGGGACGTCATCACCGAAGATCGGGCGGAACGGCTGGCCGAGGCGTTCGTCGAGCCGTTCCACTTCGTCACCATCGCGACCGCCGGACTCTACGACAACGCCGGCTTCTGCGAACGCTGCGACGCCGCGTACTGCGGGTGGCATTGGAACATCACCGCGAGCGGCCTCGGCACGTGCCCGCGAGGGCATTCCACCAGCCTCGATCCGCACTGGTCGCCGGAGAGCTGACCTCTCGCGGTGCGGACTGGTCACGTAATGTTCCAGATATGGCGAACGGTATGGCGAACGCCGCGCTCGACGCGCTCACCGCGGCCGGGATCACGCATCGGGTCGTGCGTCACGAGCATGTCACGAGCCTCGCCGAGGCAGCCGCGCAGGCCGGCGTCGACAACGCTGACGTGATCAAGACGATGGTCGTACGCCGCGCCGACGACGACTACGTGTTCGTCCTCGTCCCGGGCGACCGCGCGATCTCCTGGCCCAAGCTGCGCGCGGTGCTGGGCGTGAATCGGCTGTCGATGCCGGACGCCGCGACCGCGAAGGACGCCACCGGGTACGAACGCGGCACGATCACGCCGTTCGGGGCGACGACGGCGTGGCCGGTGGTCGCGGACGGGCGCATCGCCGGGCGAACCATCCGTCTCGGCGCCGGGGCTCATGACACCGCCGTCGTGCTCGCCGCGGACGATGCCGTACGGGTCCTCGACGCCGCCATCGCCGACGTCACTGATCCGGCACCGGCGTGACATCGGCCTCGGCACCGGCACCGAACGGTGCGGCAGCGCGTGGCCGCGATCAGCGCGGATCAGCGTGGATCAGCGCGGATCGGCGCGCCGGCACACCGGACAGGACGGGCTGCGCTCCCACCCGAGCCGGCGGAGCCCGCCACCCGAGTTGATGTCCACGTGGACCGGCTGGCCGCCGTAGGCCGGCGGCTCGAACCCGGTGAGGTAACGCATCGCCTCGAACGCCACCAGCGAGCCGAGCAGACCGGCCACCGGGCCGATGCGCAGTCCACCGCCCGGCCGCTCGTTCAACAGGCGCATGACGGCGGGTCCCTGTCCGCTCGGAGATCCGG
>DATCXD010000013.1:0-2081 GCA_036566005.1 Micromonosporaceae bacterium
GAGCGCCCAGACCGGCTCCGGCCGCGAACAGTCCGCCGAAGATCAGCGCGAGGACGATCAGGGCGTTCGGCGGCCGCCGCACCGCGACCACCGTGGTCAACCGCCGATGGTTGGCCGCCGTCGGACCGCAGACACGATCCAGACGACGACGCCGAGCACAACGGCACCGAGGCCACCGAAGATCGCGATCCGCGCACCGGCGGAGGCGGCCATCTCGCCGCCGCCGGTCGCCGGCCCGAGATTCGGGTTCACGTTGTGCGGCGGCGACGTCGGGCGGATGACCGAGAACGTGGAGGTGGTCGTCTGGCCGCTCGCACAGCTGAGATTCACGGTGTACGTCCCGGCCTTCGTGGTCAGCGGCACGGTGACGCTCGTGTGGAGCTTCCCGTTGTCCGGCACCAACGTGACGGTGCCGAACACCTTGGACGTGACGATGGCCGGGTTGACGTTGTCGCCGCAGGTGGCACTCAGCGTGACGGCGAAGCCGGCCTCGATCGTGCTCGGAGTGATGAGCAGGATCGTGGATGCGGACGCCGGCGTCGCGGGCAGCACCGCGGCCGACAGAGCGAATGTTCCGGTGGCGGCGATCGCGACCAGGCCAGACGCCGCGATCAACCGGGACGTGAGACCGGTGGCACCGCGTCGGTGCCGACCTGGTGACGCCGTAGGCATGCCGCTAGTATCACGGCTTTTGTCGCTATACGGGCCAATACGCGGGGAATAGGCGTCGTCAGGTCACGCGACCTCGGTGCGCGGAAAAGCCGTCGTACGCGTGACTCGTCATGACTTCCCGGAGCCGCCGCAGCCCTTCGTACACATCGACGAACCGGGTGTAGAGCGGCGCGAAGCCCAACCGGAGCCGGTCGGGGGTTCGGAAGTCCGGTATCACCTGCGCGGCCTTGAGCGCCTGGCAGATCTGCCACGCCTTCGGGTGGTGCAGGGTGATCTGGGCGCCGCGCCGGGTCGGGTCGCGCGGCGACGCGAGGCGGAATCCATCCTGGACCAGCCATGCGTCGAACAGGTCGACGGCGTACGCCGTGAGGGCACGCGCCTTGGCGGCGATGGCGTCGATGCCGGCCTCGGCCGAGACGCGGGCACCCTCCCGTGCCGCGTACCCGCTCAGGATCGGGGGAGAGCCGACCAGAAAGCGGTCGACGGTCGCGACCGGGTCGTAGCTCGCACCCATAGCGAACTGGTCGCGCTGCGCAAACCAGCCCCAGATCGGCGACCGCAGGATCGGCTGGAGGTCGGCGCGGACGTAGAGGAAGGCGGGCGCCCCCGGCCCGCCGTTCAGGTGCTTGTACGTGCAGCCGACCGCGAGATCGACATTGGCCGACGTGAGCCCGACCGGCACCGATCCGGCTGAGTGACACAGGTCCCACATCATCAGGGCGCCCACGTCCTGGGCCGCCGCCGTGATGCCGACGATGTCGGCAACCGCCCCGGACCGGTACGCCACGTGCGACAGGCACACGAGGGCCGTGTCCGGGCCGATCGCCGCGGCTACATCGGCTAGGCGCAGGCCGTCGTCGATGTCGGTGGAAATCACCCGCAGGTCGAGTCCCCGCGCCGCGGCCAGGCCCTGCAGCACGTACTTGTCGGTGGGGAAGTTGTCGTCATCGGTCACGATCACGCTTCGCCCCCGGCGGGCGTCGAGTGCGGCCGACGCCAGCTTGAAGAGGTTCACGCTGGTCGAATCGGACGCAACGATCTCGCCGGGTTGCGCGCCCACGATCTCGGCGATCAGGTCGCCCGTCTCGCGGCCGAGGTCGATCCAGCGATCCCAGCCACGAATCAGCTCGGTGCCCCATTCGACGTCGACAGCCTGGCGCAGCCGGTCGCGGGCCGCTGTCGGCAGCCGGCCGAGCGAGTTGCCGTCCAGATAGATCAGATCGGCATCGTCGATCACGAAGCGGTCGCGGAAGCTGGCCAACGGATCGGCGCGATCGGCCGACTTCGCCCTGGCCAGGTGATCGACCGGTCTGTCGCCGCGATCCGCATCGCCGGCGCTCGCACTGTCGCGAGGCTCACATCGGTCGGCGTCGTTCGCGCGCGGCGAGGCGGTCATTCTGCCACCGTAG
>DATCXD010000039.1:0-4180 GCA_036566005.1 Micromonosporaceae bacterium
GCGATCCGCAGCGGCGGCGCTCGGACGACAGCTGTACCGACGGACCGTCCGGCGGGGACGATGCG
The DNA here is from genome assembly GCA_036566005.1 of Micromonosporaceae bacterium. Classification (GTDB taxonomy): domain Bacteria; phylum Actinomycetota; class Actinomycetes; order Mycobacteriales; family Micromonosporaceae; genus DASQPR01. The sequence goes on from DATCXD010000039.1 coordinate 66, forward strand.
CGTTCCGGTGGACGTGATGGCGGATCCGGTGATGGCGGGTCCCGCCGGCACGCGGAGCTGCCGGACAGCATGTGCCGGCCGACCATGTCGATCCGGTCGGCGGTGTCGGTGGTCTGTTTTGGCGGGATGTGGTGGCGGTGGGTCGCGCTTCGGTGCTGGGCCGGCGCACGATGGCAGGTGCGACCGAGGTCGGCTTAGGTGGTCCGACAAGATCGTCATTGGTCGGCGCGGGGGCGGCCGTCTGGGCGGTGTCGGATGGGCGATCTAGGCCGGCCTCCCAGCGCCTCGATGAGTCGGTCGCGTTGTATGGTGACGATTCCGTGTTGTCGGGCGAGACACCCCCGAGTGTGCCGTCGCCACGGACGGGCGCGGTGTCGAGTTACGAGACAGGGGTCAGGATGACCGACGCTGATGTTTCACGTGAAACCGAAGATCCACCCCTGGCGCAGGAGGCGAGGCGGGCCGTGGAAATCCTCAATCCGAGCGGGGAGATCACGATGCCCCGCCCGGCGCGGCGTCGCGTCATCTGCGTGGCGAACCAGAAGGGTGGCGTCGGCAAGACGACCAGCGCGGTCAACATCGCGGTTGCACTCGCCCTGCACGGCAATCGCGTCCTCGTCATCGATCTTGATCCGCAGGGCAACGCCTCGACCGGAATGAACGTGCCACACCACGCCGGCGTACCGGACGTGTACGACTGCCTGATCGAGGGTGCCGCGTTGGAGTCCGTGACTCAGCCGGTCGACGGGATTCCGAACCTCGCGTGCGTGCCGGCGACGATCGATCTCGCCGGTGCGGAGATCGAGCTGGTCTCGGTTGTGGCCCGAGAATCCCGACTGTCGCGGGCGATCCGGGCGTCGAGCGCGGAGTTCGACTACATCTTCATCGACTGCCCGCCCTCGCTAGGGCTCCTGACGGTGAACGCGCTCGTGGCGGCACAGGAAGTGCTGATCCCGATCCAGTGCGAGTATTACGCGCTCGAAGGCGTGCAGGCACTCACGAGCAACATCGCGTTGGTCAGGTCCCACCTCAACCCGACGCTCGATATCTCGACCGTCCTGCTCACCATGTACGACCGACGGACCCGCCTCGCCGATCTGGTCGAGCAGGACGTTCGGGCGCACTTCGGCGACAAGGTTCTGCACGCCGTGATCCCCCGGAACGTGCGCGTGTCGGAGGCGCCGAGTTACAGCCAGTCCGTGATGACGTACGACCCAGGGTCGCGTGGCGCGGTGAGTTACTTCGAGGCGGCCCAGGAGATTGCCGTACGTGGCGCGCGAATGGAAGGCGTAGGCACATGAGCAAGCCACGGGGTGGCCTGGGCCGCGGCCTCGGCGCGCTGATCCCGACCACACCGCCGGTACCGGCCGAGGCGGCCGAGGCTGGTGGATCCACTGCGAATATCGGTGCCGCTGTTGCTGACGCGCACGCCGATCAACTGGCACCGGTGCCCGGTGCTCGCTTTGCCGAGATTCCGGTCGACTCGATCGTGCCGAACCCGAAGCAGCCGCGCCAGATATTCGACGAGAGCGCGTTCGAGGAACTCAAGCAGTCGATCGACGAGGTCGGCTTTCTGCAGCCGATCGTGGTGCGCGAGACCGGCACCGACAAGTTCGAACTCGTCATGGGTGAGCGTCGTTGGCGCGCGGCACAGGCGATCGGTCGTGAACTCATCCCCGCGATCGTCCGCGAGACGCGCGACGACGCGATGCTGCGCGACGCCCTACTCGAGAACATCCACCGCGCAAACCTGAATCCACTCGAAGAGGCAGCCGCCTATCAGCAGCTGTTGACCGAGTTCGGTGCTACCCACGACGAACTCGCCCGGCGGATAGGTCGCAGCCGGCCGCAGATCTCCAACACGATCCGGCTGCTGAACCTCCCGGCCGTCGTCCAACGCCGGGTCGCCGCCGGCGTCCTTTCGGCCGGCCATGCCCGCGCACTGCTGTCGCTCGATGACGCGATCGAGCAGGAGGCGCTCGCGACTCGCATCGTCGCGGAGGGGCTGTCGGTCCGGGCGACCGAAGAGTTGGTGCAACTCGCAGCGTCCGGCGACACGAGCCGCCCGGCCGCTTCTCGGCGCCGGCAGACCGCGGTTCCCCGCGCGATGTCGGATCTGGCCGATCGGCTGTCCGACCGGTTCGACACACGTGTGAAGATCGATGTTGGCCGCAGCAAAGGGAAGATCGTCATCGAGTTTGGCAGCGTCGATGACCTTGAACGCATCGTGGGGATCTTCGGCGTCGAAGGCGAATAGTCGCGACCGCCGTCGCGGTCCGGGCCGTGGTGCGGCTCGACCCGCCGTCCTTTCTGGACCCATTGATCGGTACGGTTTGATCAGTACGGTCGGGAGCGTGCGAGCGTGAATCACGCGGAGGCCGACCGTGCGCCCCGGCGTCGTGTCCACTCGGTGTCTTGTCCGAACTCGGCGTGCTGCCGGAACTCCGTGTGTTGTCCGAACTCGGCGTGTTGTCCAAACTCGGCGTGACTGAACCGGTCGTGGATGCACCCTTGGCACCTCGGTGTGATCGTCCCTCGGCCGCGGGTGGTCGAACATGATCGCTCCTCGACCGCGGGTGGTCGAACATGATCGTTCCTCGGTGGCGGCGACCCGAAGATGAACGGCCGGCGGCTACCGGTGGCGGCCTCGATCAACTACGGAAAATGGGCTACGGGTGGCCCGCGAGAATCCACAGAAGTTATCCACAGGGCATCGTCGACTGAGCCTCCACACGCGGTCAGAGCCACTGCGGCCCTGTGGATGAGTGTGGTGTTTGCCGGCGCGGCACGACCGGATCGCGGCCGTCCAACACCGTGGATCTTGCGCCGTTGACTAGTTCCGTTGCCACGGCGATCGTCCGATTTCGGGAGCGGGGTCGGTGCCGGCAGCGTCGCAGGCCGACCGGTTCGGCCACACGCGACACTGTCTGGATCGCCAAGATCCGATTAGCCGGGCTTGAGTCATGAGGCTCGCATCGGTCCCGCAGCGTCACTCGCAGTTGCCGCAATCTTCCGCGATCGACGCCGCGTGCGCGCCGGCGACATCGACTTGCCGTCGTCGCGCAGCAACGCACTACCGGCGCGACCGATGTCACGCGCCGATCGCTGCCCGTCCGACACCCTTTGGATGTGGTGCTGCGCACCGTTCAGACCGAGTGTCGTACGGCCCGTTCCCGGTACGCCGAGTCGCGCGCGCCGGCCGTCGACACTGGCTCAACGCAACGGGTTCGGTCCCCGAGGAGGTGCCCGGCAGTCTCGAGTGGTGCGTCGTTTCACGTGAAACCGAAGGAGGGGCGACAGTCGCCCGCAGCGGGACTATCGTCTCCTTGTGGTCGACACCCCCAGCTCACTTCCCTTGTTCACAAAATCGCCAAGCTTCCCGCTCGAGGGTCAGCTTCGGGTTAAGCGATTGGATCCGCCGGTCGCGTCCGAACCGCCGCGAGACGGCGAGGATCCGTCCTCGTGCGTCGCGTGTTCCGCGGCCGACGACGCGTACATCTGGGTCAGTGAACGATGGCGTGTGCGTGCGACAGACGGCCCGACCGGACTTCCGATGGTCCTCATCCTGGAGGCACGGTCGCATTTGGACCTGGGCGACCTGCCGAATCTGCTCGCGGCCGAGTTGGGCGTCATGACCGTACGGCTGGAACGGGCGATCCGGTCGCTGGACGAGGTCGCACAGGTGCACGTGAATCGCTGGGGTGATGGTGCGGCCCACCTGCATCTCTGGTTCCTCGGCCGGCCGGCCGGCCAATTGCAGCTTCGCGGTCCGTTCCTCGCCATGTGGGACGAAATCCTGGAGCCGGTGCCGGAGGCGCAGTGGCGTAGCAACCTCGCGCATATCGCCGCCTGGCTGGAAGAGTTCGGCGGCACCGCCCAGGTCGCTCCACCGCGGATCGAATGGCACGCACCGAGCACATTCGCCGGGATAGCCGCGCTCGCGGATCCAGCCGTTGACGCGACCCTCGGCGCGGGATTGGCGGCGGACGGTGCGTCCGTGGAAGCGTCGGACAGCGAAGTAAAAGACGCGTCGAACGCCCATACGGCTACACCGCCGGGACCGCGCGTCGCCACGTCAGCCGGTGACCCGGGTAGCACCGGCTCGTCAGCAGACG
>DATCXD010000041.1:0-8246 GCA_036566005.1 Micromonosporaceae bacterium
GGCGGGTGCGGCGCTGCCGGTCCCCGATCCGGTGCTTCCGCAGCCGGCCAGGAGCAGCGCAGCCACACCCAACCCGGCGAGGACGCGGGCGTATTTCTTGGAGGGACGCATGTGTCGTTTCCCTTTCTTCGTGACCTCCCGGTCGACCGGGACGGGATGCGCAGACGAGCGAGATTGGTGGACGAACGTGTTGGGCTTTGCTTGGCGTCAGTGGTGCGCCGGCGTGCCGGCCGTGATCACGTCGCGGCCGGAGACGGATTGCGGGCCGTCCGCAGCCGCTGCCGCACCGCCGCCCAATCGACGCTGTACAAACCAACTCCGAGCGCAAGCGCAGCGGCTTGGACCAGGGTCTGGATGGCAAAATCGACGCCCAGGGCGAGGACGAACTGTTGAAGCTGGGTGAGGAACAACGCGGCCAGCGCGGTGGCGACGAGGTTTCCCTTTCCGCCGAGCAGCGAAGTGCCACCGAGCACAACGGCCGCGACCGACGGAAGCAGGTAGGCGTCGCCCTGGAACGCGGTGGGTTGAACAATGATGCCGGCGAGCAGGACGGCGCCGAGCCAGTAGAGGACCTGGGCCCAGACGTAGGCCGCGATGCCGTGCCGGTTGATCTTCAGTCCAGTGGCACGGCCGGCGCGCGGGTTGGCGCCCACGGCCTCGAAGCGGCGGCCCACCACCGTGTACTTGACCGCTACCGTCGTGATCGCGACCGCGACGAGCGCGAAGAACACCGCGTTCGGGATCCCCAGTGTTTCGCCACCTGCGATCGAGGCAAGCAGGCTCGTCGTACGCCGCGGCGATCCGGCCGAGATGGCCAGGACGCCGGCGTACAACAATGCGTTGGTTCCGAGCGTGGCGACGATCGGATTGAGCCGGAGCCGGCCGATCAGCGTGCCGTTGACCAGGCCGGCCACGATCGCGACGCCGAGCGCCATCAGCACCGCCGGCAGGAGCTTGGCGTTGTCGCCCTCGGGGTGGTGCGTGCAGATGACGACGACGATCGAGACCGCACCCGGCACCGACAGGTCGAAGCCCCCCTGCTGGATCACGAGAGTCTGCCCCAGCGCCACGATCGCGAGAACGGACGCGAAGGGCAGCATGCCCTGCAGGGTGCCCTTGCTCATGCTGGTCGAGGCGAAGAGCAGCCCGACGACCGCGAGGAGGACCAACGCGACCACCATCGTCCACAAACCGCGCGACGTCGCGAGGCGCCCTTCGACCGGGCGCGTTCGCTCCGATTCGGCGGTGGTGGTCATGACATCTCCTCGGGGGTGAGGTTGGCCGGAGGGCTCTACGATGTGTTGTGCGGGACTGTACATATGGGCCGAGGTGTTCACAAGGGGCTGACGCTCACAAACGCGAATGACTCCGTTTCGTAATCCGCGGGTTAGCGAGGGTCGTCGCGTGGGACCGGTGAACTCGGACGATCGGCCAGGAATCGCGTCAGGGAAGCCATGTCGTCCGGTCCGTGCCCGGCATCGCAGGCCGCCGCCACGGTCCGAGCGGCGGCATCGGTCAGTGGCACCGACACACCCAGATCGTCCGCCAACCCGGTAATGAGCCGCAGATCCTTGTCCACCAGATCGAGGCTCATGGCCACCCTGGTGTGCGGGTCCAGAAACGCGGCGCGTTTGTAGATGACGAACGGCGCCGCGATGACGCTGTCCTGGAACACGTCGTAGGCATCTGCCGCGGCGATACCAGCGGTTTTGGCGATCAGCAACGCCTCCGAGACGGCGGCGTTGAGGTCGTGGACGACCAGGTTCACGGCAAGCTTCATCGTCTGGCCGGCGCCTGCCGGCCCGACGTGAACAATCTTGCGTGCGAAGGCGCCCAGTACGGCGCTGGCCGCGTCAACGGCGTCGGATTCACCGCCGGCCATCACGAGAAGACCACCAGCCTCCACGGCTGAGACACTGCCGGAGACGGGGGCGTCCACGAAGCGCATACGCGCGTCGCGCAGACCCGTCGCGAGTTCAGCGGCGGCGGAGACCCCGCTCGTTCCGAGATCGCATACGACGGTGCCGGGTGTTAAGGCTGCGAGAACTGCCGGGTCAAGCAGGACGGCACGGGTGGCGTCTCCGTCGGCCAGCACCGACAGGATCACATCCTGGTTCTGCGCCGCCGCCGCCGGAGTCCGTGCCACCGCGACGGTTGCCGCCGGCATGGACTCGGCCAACATCCGCGCCGTCGCCTCGGTCCGATTCCACACGGTGAGGTGATGCCCTGAGCTGGCGAGTCGCCGAGCCATCGCCGAACCCATTCGGCCGGTGCCGAGCACCGCGACGTCAGCCATGGCGCGGATCCACGACGATCTTCCCGCGGGCCGCGCCGGACGCCAGTCGCTCGAATCCAGCGACAACGTCGTCAAGGGTCACGACGCGGTCGACCACTATGGCGGCCAGCGGCCTTGCGGTCAGGAGATCGAGCGCCGCAGGCAGATCCGCGTCGCATACGTGGGCAACGGTCGTGCGAACGTCAATCTCTCGCAGCACCAGATCCGCCAGCTCGATCGGCTGAGGTTGTTTTGTCAGCCCCACCAGCAGGACCGAGCCGCCGCGTGCGGCCAACGCAAACGCGCGCTGGGCCGAACCGACCGCGCCCGAACTTTCGATGACCACGTCGGCTCCCCTGGGGATCAGCGAGCGCAGGTCGTCGGCGGACGCGTCGCCGGCGATCAGGCGCGTCTCGGTTGCTCCGAGCACCCGCGCCGTCTCGAGCCGCCCAGGGTCGACGTCCATGGCCACGACAGGACCGTCGTGGCCCGAAAGTCCGGCCAGCAGGAACGACCCGATCGCGCCCGCACCGAGGACGACCACGGTGTCGCCCGGTCGCACTCCGGATCTGGTCACACCATGCAGGCCGACTGCCAGCGGTTGCGCGAGCGCCGCCTCGATGTCCGCACAACCGTCCGGGATCTCTCGAATCGTGCTGACCGGAGCCGCGACGAACCGGGCCAACCCGCCGTGGGTGCTGAGACCGAGGGTGTAGTAGTGAGCGCATAGGTTCGTACGGCCGCGTACGCACCAGGCGCAGGCGCCGCATGAAACGCCCGCGCCGCTCGCCACGCGGCGCCCGCTCCACACGGCCGCGTCCGCGCCCACGTCCACGACTGTGCCGATGAACTCATGCCCGAGGATGGTCGGACCGACGTGTCCGCTGGCGGGATGCGCTACCGAGAGCGGCACCATCAGCGGGCCCTTGGCGTACTCGGTGGCGTCCGTTCCACAGAGCCCGTTGTAGGTCACTTCGATCACGACTTCATCCGGCCCGCACTCTGGCTCGGGACGGTCCTCGAGCCTCAGATCATGCGGTGCGTGGAGAACGGCTGCTCGCATATCGAGGACTCCCAACTCTCACAGCGTTGCGTCTGAACCGATGTGGACCTTGACCTGCGACCGGTCGGTGAGCACGGTCGCGACTGCCTCGCCGGCCTGTGCGAGCGGGTACGAGGCGGTGACGAGGGGCGACAGGTCCACGCCGCTGCGCGACAGGAAGCGCAGTGTCTGGGGCCAGACTCCGGGCGACCCGATGATGCCCCGGGCCTGGAGTTCCTTCGACTGGAACAGGCCCAGCTTGGCCGGAGCCGAACCGCCGACATCGATGCCGATGTAGACCAGACGCGCTCGGAAGCCCGCTACTTCGAGCGCCAAAGCCATGGCCGGCAGCCTGCCGCTGGCCTCGAAGACGACCGATGCTCCCGCGCCCTCGGTGATCGCGTCGACCTCGGCCAGGAACGTGTCGGAGGTCGGGTCGACCACGTCGTCGGCGCCCAGGGCGCGAGCAAGGTCTCCGCGCGCCGCTGTCGGCTCGGCGACGATGACGCGGGCACCCCGGCCGGCGGCTGCCGCCACTACGCCGAGGCCGATCGGACCCGCGCCCAGCACGACAGCCGTGTCACTCGCGTCGAGGTTGTCGGCCCGCACGGTCGCGTAGTAGCCGCAGCTGAATGGCTCGACGAGCGCCCCCTGCGTCCAGGACAGATTGTCGGGGAGGCGGTGCAACCACGCTTCCTTCGCCACGAAGAATTCGGCCGCGGCGCCGCTGATGCTGAAACCGAAATGTTCCTGCCCGATGACGCACTCGCCGATGACACGGTCACCCGCCCGCAGGCCCTTGACCGCGGACCCGACCCGGACGACCTCTCCGGACCATTCGTGACCCGGGATGACCGGGAAGTCGAACGGGATGATGTAACGCCCGGCGAGCAGCTCGAGATCGCTGTGGCAGATGCCGACGCTGCGGCTGGCCAGGAGAACCTCATCGTCGGCGATGGTCGGCACGGCGAGGTCGCTGACCTGGCAACGGTTGTCGCCGATGAACTGAAGGGCCTTCATGATCACCTCGAGAGGTCGCGGGATGGACGGGTTAATGTTCACGTGCTCGTTTGGCTAGGGCAGCGTTCATGCATGGTGAACGGGTTGGAAAGCACTGACAGCGTTGACTGGCCGCGTCAGCAGACGCGATCGCTTACGCGTGCGGGTGCCGTACGAACCAGATGCCGCGGGCCGGCCGGTCGGACTTGTTGATCAGCAGGTGGGGCGTCGACGAGTCGAACCCGATGGCATCGCCGGCCCGCAACTCGACCACCTCAAAGCCGACCGTGACCTCGAGCTCTCCCTCGAGCAGGTAGCCGAATTCCGAACCCGAGTGCTGCAGCATCCGCTTGTCGTTGGTCGACGTGGAGTGCGGAGGGTAGAAGATCCACATGAAATCGACCTCGGCGCCGGTGTTGATGGCCAACTGCTCCCAGACGACGCCGGTGTCCATCTCCAGTCGCTTGCGCTCCCCGGGCCGGGTGACCGAGATCCGCGGACGGACCTGGTCGTGGGGCCACGCGTCGGCGGGTGAGCCGAGCGTGGACCGGCTGATCGGCTCCGTACCGCCGGCGTCCGCCACTCCCGGCGCCGCGGCCGATGCGCCATGCCCGGAAGCACCATGCCCGGAAGCGCCATGCCCGGAAGCACCATGCGCTGAGCCATCGCGCGCTGAAGCGTTATGCGTAGAAGCACTGTTGGCCGCGGCGTTTTGCGCAGACGCATTGTGTGCTGCAGCGTCCGGCGCGGTCGGATTGTGGTCGCCAACCGCATCGACGTGTTCCCCCGAGAACAGTTCGTCGATGGAAACGTCGAGCAACTGCGCCATCGAATACAGCGTCGCCACCGAAGGCGTCGATTTGCCGTTCTCCATCTGCGACACAAAGGACGCCGAGACGCCGAGCTGCCGGGCAACCTCGCGCAGCGCGAGGCCGGACTTCTGCCGCGCCCGCTTCAGTCGGCCGCCCAGATTCTCCATGGGCTCAGCCGCGGAGCCACGACCAGCAGTCGCGGAACCTCGCCGATCGGACACTGTTCTCCTTGGCGGGGGCGAGGGAATCCATTGGTCCAACCTTAGTCCCGGTCGCTCCGGACCGGGTGTCTGTACGGTCATCAGACAAGCACCATTCCACCGTCGGCCATGACAACCTGGCCGGTTATGTAGTCGGAGTCGGTTGACGCCAGGAACAGGGCTGTCCCCACCATCTCTTCCGGGGTCGCGGCATGTCCCCGCAGGATGCCGGCCGAAAATTCGGCCATCGCCTGGCCCGGCCGCTCGGCATCGCCGATGCCTTGGAGATCCGCGTCGAGCTTTGTCCATAAAGGCGTGTCGACCACGCCCGGCGCGAACGCATTGCACGTGATGTTGTATTCGGCGAACGCACGCGCGGCCGCTTGGGTCAGGGCGTTCACCGCGAACTTGCTCGCACAGTACGGCGCGAAACTCGGATAACCCTGCCGGCCAGCGATCGACGAGGTGTTTACGATCTTGCCCCGTCGCCGCGGGATCATCCGCTTCGCGCCCTCTTGAATGCCGATGAGGCAGCCGAGCGCGTTGACATCCATGATCGAATGCCAGTTCTCCTCGGTGACGTCGATCAGGTGCATGGGCCGGTTGAACCCGGCGTTGTTGAACAAGACATCGAGGACGCCGATGCTGGCGCCCTCGCGGGCGAGCCCGACGGCGAACGCGCGGCCCATGCCGCTGCCCGCCCCGGTGATCACGATCCGTTTTCCTGCGACACGTCCCGGCATTACGGTCCCTTCGGGCAATTCCGACCGGGCGGAACGGCCCCGGATGCTGGCAAACGTTAACCTCTACTTGACGATGTGTCCAGCGCCAGGCATATTCGGCGCAACACCGCACCGCCGAGTGTTCACCAGGACACCAACCCGACGCGCCTTGAGGAGCCCGCATGGACCGTACCGCTCTCGTAGTCGGCGCCACCGGCATTGCCGGCTACAACACCGCCCAAGCCCTGCTGGCGGCCGGATGGCGAGTGGTCGGCCTGTCCCGGGCGCCGCGCTACGAGATCCCCGGCGTCGAGCACGTCTACGCGGATGTCCTCGACCGGGCGTCGGTGGAACGCGCCGTCGCCGGCAAGGCGATCACCCATCTGTTCTTTACCACCTGGTCGCGTCAGGCCACCGAGGCGGACAACTGTCGGGTCAACGGGGCGATGTTGGCAAACACCCTCGATGCGTTGGGACGCACTTCCGCACTCGAGCACGCGGTGCTCGTGACCGGTCTGAAGCACTATCTGGGCCCGTTCGAGGCGTACGCCTCGGCGCCGGCCGACACACCCTTCCGCGAAAGCCAGGATCGGCTGCCCTTCCAGAACTTCTACTACGACGAGGAGGACATCCTGTTCGCCTCCGCCGCGGAGCAAGGATTCTCCTGGTCGGTGCACCGGCCGCACACGATGATCGGCTACGCGCTGGGCAATGCCATGAACATGGGCGTGACCCTCGCGGTGTACGGCAACATTTGCCGGATCACCGGCGAGCCGTTCGTGTTCCCGGGCAGCCCGCAGCAGTACGGCGGCGTCACCGACATCACGGATGCCCGGCTGCTGGGCCGCCACGCCGTGTGGTCGGCCACCGAGGCCGCCGCACGCAATCAAGCGTTCAATACGGTGAACGGCGACGTGTTCCGGTGGCGGCAGATGTGGAAGCGCGTTGCCGAGGGACTGGGCGTCGAGGCCGCCGAATACCCAGGGGAGCCGAGTCCGCTCGACGGACGGCTGGAGCACGCCAACGACGTGTGGGCCGGCCTCGTTGCGCGCCACGGCCTCCAGCCGTACAAGGCCACCGAACTCGCGTCGTGGTGGCACACGGACGCCGACCTGGGGCGACAGGTCGAGACGTTCGCCGACATGTCGAAGAGTCGCGCGCTGGGCTTCCTGAGCTTCCAGGATTCGTCACGCTCATTCCTGGATCTGTTCGACACTCTGCGTGCGCAGAAGATCATCCCGCCGCTGAGTTGACGCCGAACGCCGACGCACTGCCGCGCGTGTGGGTCGTTCAGCCACCCGACGGTGGCGGGGCCGGCACCGCGGCCGAACCGGTCACCACCGGCGTCGCCGATGCCGCGGGCAACGTCACGATGACCTCGAGGCCGCCGCCCTCGATCGGCTCGGCCCGCACCGTTCCGCCGTGTGCGTCGGTGACGGCGCGGACGATGGACAGCCCGAGTCCGGCGCCCCGGCCGGAGCCGGTCCGATCGCGTACGCCCCGGCGAAACGCCTCGAACAGCTTCGGGACATCGCCGGCGTCGACCTCGAACCCGGTGTTCCCGACGACCAGCCGGGCGGTCGCGCCCTCGGTTTCCGTACGCACCCAGATCCGGCCCTGCCCGTGGTTGTACCGCACGGCGTTCTCGATCAAGTTGCCGGCGAGCCGCTCGAGCAGGCTCGGATCGCCGACGACCGGGGCCGGCCGCAGGTCCGTGGTGATGTCCAGACCGAGCCGGCCGACCTCCCGCCGGACCGCCGACAGGGCCGCCGTGACGCCGTCGGCGAGATCGACCGGGACCTTGCGGACGAGGCGGCGCCCGGCCTGCGCCTCGGATCGGGCCAGCACCAGCAGCGCGTCGACGAGCGAGTTGGCACGCTCGGACGCGTCGCGTACCACCGTGCCCATGCGCCGGAACTCGGTCACGTCCGCGTCCGGGTCCGACATCGTCACGTCGATTTCCGTACGCATGACCGCCAGCGGCGTACGCAGTTCGTGCGAGGCGTTGGCCACGAAACGCTTCTGCGTCTCGAACGCGTCGGCCAGCCGGCCGAGCATCGCGTCGAACGTCTCGGCCAGTTCGGCGACCTCGTCGTCGACGCCGGCGTAGTTGATGCGCTGGTCGAGCGTCTCGCCCGACAGGCGGCGCGCGGTCGCGGTGACCTGCTGGAGCGGTCGCAGGGCGCGCGCGACCAC
>DATCXD010000056.1:0-2727 GCA_036566005.1 Micromonosporaceae bacterium
CCGGCCGCGAGCCGGACACGGGCGTCGTGTCATCGTCAGAGTGCATCGCCGCGGCCTCCTCAAGCCTGGTGCGCCTCGCGGCTGCCGCTGCGACAGCTCGTAGCGCCTCGTGGCTAATCGTCCGGTCGGCCCCGGCCGGGGTCGGTCTTGTTACTTCCCCCGGCGCCGACGTGGTCAACCGTACGACGGCGATGCTTGCCCGACGGATTTGTCAGGCACATTCCTTACAGATGAGCTCACCGTTCTTCTCGACCGCAAGCTGGCTGCGATGATGCACCAGGAAGCAGCGAGAGCAGCGGAACTCATCCTGCTGCATCGGCAGGACCTTCACGGAGAGCTCTTCGTCGGCGAGGTCCGCACCGGGGAGCTCGAAGCTCTCCGCCACCTCGGCCTCGTCCACATCCACGACGGCGGACTGGGAATCCGTCCGTCGCGACTTGAGCTCTTCCAAGCTGTCCTCGCCGAGGTCTACCTCGTCGCGACGCGGAGCGTCGTAGTCGGTGGCCATCGGTTGTCACACTCCCGTATCCGTATTTGCGCGGTGTAACGCCAAACCAACGTGTTTCATGCCAGGTCTGCCCAAGGACTTTTTGCGGACGTTGCGCTGGCCCCCTCTGCCGTCGAACGCGCACAATATGCACCGCGGCGCGTCGACGAACTCCCCCTCGGAACCGTCAAAAAGAAGATCCCGTTCGAGCGCGGTACCTTACCTCCCCCGCGATGCTTGTGAAAGGCCGAATCCCTCGATGTTGTTCCCGATGTGACACGGGCGACACAAAGGTAGGGGCAGCATCCCTCATATCCGCTTCGGCGCGCCGGGCTTTGCGGATGGTATTGCCGCGTGACAGAGGTTCACGCGTTACCCTCAGCGCGACGCTCTCGTTTGCGCCTTTGAGTCGTCGTCAGCTCGCTGATCAGGCACGGGAGCCGAACACATGACCGCAGCACGCATCCGTTCACTCGTCATCGTCGGCGTTCTGGTCATCGCCGCGATCGTGCTGACGATCGTCACCACCAGCCGCGACACCCAAACGCACGCAAGTTACCTGTCGAGCTGCCCGGCTAAGTCGATCCCGGTCATCACGAGTCCGCTGCCGGCCCGTAGCGACATCACGATCAAGGTGTGGAACGGTGCAAACCAGCCGGGTCTGGCCGAGACCGTCGCCGAGGATCTGCACTACCGTGGCTACCGGGTAGAGAAGGTCGGTTCGAAGGACAACAAGCCGACGTTCAGCGGCGTGGCCAACATCTACTTCGACCCCAGCACGGTGGCCGCGGCGCAGGTCGTCCGGGCCGAGTTCCTGATGACCGACCAGTCGCAGATCAGCGCGATGAAGTTCAATATCAAGTCCAAGTCCAAGGTCATCGACGTGGTGATCGGCAAGGGCTTCCGGCAGCTTGGCGCGCGGACCGAGGTCAACCAGGCCATCGCGGCGCTGGGCACGCCGACCGCGCCGAAGGGCACCTGCGCTCAGCGCGGCTGATGCCGTGGGCGGTCAGGTGCGCGGTCCGTCACGGTCCGCTGGCCGCATCGAGATCCGCGAGTACGGACAGCAGCCGGCCATGGATCGCCGGCCGTGCCGCGACGAGCAGCGACATCGTCGGTGGCCCGCCGTCGACGCCGGTGACCGCCAGGCCGGCTTCGGTCGCGATAAGCGCACCGGCAGCTATGTCCCAGAGGTTGAGGCCGGCCTCGTAGAAGCCGTCGACGGTACCCTCGGCCGCGAGGCACAGATCGAGGGCGGCGGAGCCGAACCGGCGGATGTCCCGGATGCGATCGGCCAGACCGGCCAGCACCGCAGCCTGGTGGCGTCGTCGCGCCGGGTGATAGCCGAATCCGGTCGCGATGAGCGCGAGGCCGAGGTCCGTCTCGCGCGAGCCGCCCAGACGCCGTCCGTGACCGTACGGCCCCCGGTAGGCGCCGCCACCGCGGAGCGCCGTCCACTGCTCACCGGTTGCCGGATTGTGCACGACGGCGGCGACCACCACCCCGTCGATCTCGGCCGCGAGCGACACCGCGTAGTAGGGCACGCCGTAGAGATAATTCACGGTGCCGTCGATCGGATCGAGGATCCATCGCACCCGGGACTCATGCACCGCGCCGAACGCGCCGGACTCCTCGCTGAGCACGGCGTCGTCGGGGCGGGCCGCGGCCAGCTCGCCAAGGATGTAGCGCTCGACGGCCTGGTCGCCGGCGGTCACCACGTCGGTGTCCGTACTCTTCGTGTGAACCTGGGTGATCGCCTGCTCGCGGGCGTCCTGCGCGAGCACGGCGCCGCCCTCGGCCACCCGTACGGCAAGGGCCAGCAGATCCATCGGACTCGGCGTATCGGCCATGCAGGCATCGTGTCAAACGACCGATAACGACTTTTACGTGCCGTCGGGGGCGTGCAAGGCGGGTCGATCACCGAACACAGCGCTACAATTCACGCTGCCCAGTGCTCGTCGACCGGTCGCCACCAGCGCACGGGTCACAAGACAGGTCAACGCAACGCGGTCCATCACACTGGCGATCTGGTCCTGAGCCGCGCGAATACCGTTCGCGCGGTACGGTGGCCGCCGCCAACACTCCGCTCTTTGCCTCGGAAGGTCGCTCGTGACTGAAGCTCGTCAATCCGAACCGGACGTGCGCACGCTCACCGACACACTGCTCGCCGACGCCGCCAAGACCGGCGGAGAGCTGTCGTCGGCGGCCCTGGCCAAGGCGGTCGAGGACGCTGCGCTGTC
>DATCXD010000069.1:0-5656 GCA_036566005.1 Micromonosporaceae bacterium
CCCGTGCGGCGGCCGGCACTGGCATCGGCGCCGACGTCGCGTACCGACGTCATCGGATCCTCGCCGAGATGGCCGCGCTGGTCGAGTGTGTACAGCACGATCAGCATCGGGATCACCGTGACGAGCGCGACGATGAACCAACCCAGTAGCCACTTCATCGACGTCGATGATCCTGCGCCGTCCGCGATGGTCAGCCGGAACGGAAGTAGGTACGGGTACTGCGCGATCGCCCACGCCCAGACGAGCGCGGCGACGCCCACCGCGGCGACGACACGAAGGCCGCGGGCGACGCCTCGGCCGGACATCACGAACGCCGCTCCGAGAGCGAGCACGCCGAGCACGATCAGCGGGATGCTCCGGCTCGTGAGCCGGTTGAACATCGACCGCTCCTGGACGCGCAGCGCGATCGCCACGGCCACACCGCACAGGAGGGCCGCGATGCCCGCGATCAACGCACGGATGCGGAAATACTCGCGAAGTTCCGGTACGCCGCGTCGGGCGCATTCGACGACGAGGTACGCCGCGGAGACAAACGCTCCGAGCGCAACCGTCAACAGCCCGACGGTGATGGACACCGCGTTCACCCACGCGTTCACCGGATTGCCGACGCCGTTCGGCGGTACGCGGCCGGACAGGATCGCCCCGACGCTGGTGCCGAGAAAGAACGGGGTCATGATCGCGCCGATCCCGAACAGCCAGCCGGACCACTGGCGGGCCCCGGATCGCGCGGCGTCCTTGCGCAGGGCGAAGTTCGCACCGCGGAAAACGATGCCGACCGCGGCGAGCGCGAGCGGAACGAACAGCGCCGTCATGATCGACCCGAACGCGCCGCCGAACGCCGTCCACGTCACGACCAGGATGTAGATGAGCCAGACGTGGTTGGCCTCCCACACCGGTGTGATGACCTCGTCGATCAGGGCTCGCGCGCGTAGACCGTGCGCCTTGCCGCCGGCGATCAGATCCCAGAAGCCCGCCCCGAAGTCGGCGATGCCCGACCAGGCGTAGAGCGTCATGCCGATGACGATGACCCCGGCGACGAGGTCCGCGGCCGTCACGGCGTCCGTCTCCCGGAGCGCGCCCCCGCGCCCGTCTCGGCCCCAGAGCCGTCGTCAGCGTCGACCTCGCTCTCGACTGCGCCCACCGCGTCCGGCCGCGGACCGTACGGCGCCGTGTCGTCGTCGATGACCGGCTTGAGTCGCCATCGAGTGGCCATGGCACGCAGCACGGCGATCGTGGCGACACCAAGGAACGCATACAGGACGTAGATGACGATCATCGTGACGGTGACGCTGTGGGCGGTGGTCACCGCCCCGGATGTGCGCGCGATGTTCCAGACGATCCACGGCTGTCGGCCGACTTCGGTGGTGATCCAACCGGCCTCGATCGCGATGTAGGACACCACACCGGCGGCCGCGGCGACCCACAGGAATATCCGGCCGTGCGGCACATCACGACGCCGCCAGTAGGCGACCGCGTAGTAGAGCGCCAACAAGACCAGCAGCGTGCCGATCAGGACCATGATGTCGAACGCGAAGTGCGTGAGTGTGACGTTGGATGCCCGGTTCTGCGGCGGGATCGAGGCCAGGCCCGTGACATTTGTGTTTGTGCTGCCGCCGGCCAGCCACGAGTCGAGCCCCGGGATCTTGATGCCGCCGGAGACCGTGTTGGTTGCCGGGTCGTACCGGCCGAACAGGTACTCCGGCTGATGCGTCCCAGACTTCGTCACGACCTCCATGGCGGCGAACTTCGCCGGCTGGTTCTGATACACCCAGCGGGCGATCTGGTCGCCGACGGTCACCTGGATCGGCGCGAGTATCGCACCGATCGTGAACGGGATCAGGATGCCGAGCTTGTGGTAGCGGTCGCGGCGCCCGCGCAGCCAACCGACGACGTACACGGACGCGACGGTGAACGTGGCCGCCATGTACGCGGCGATGAGGAAGTGCGACAGCTCCCATGGGAGCGCCTTGTTGAAGATGACGTTGAAGGGATTGACCTTTGTCGGTTTTCCGTTCAAGTCGAGGGTGAATCCGGCGGGCGCGTTCATCCACGAGTTGACCGAGATGATGGACAGCGCGCCGATGATGGCCACGAACGGGATCGGGAATCCGAACCAGAAGTGCGTCCAGGGCTTCATGCGGCGCCAGCCGTAGATGTAGATGGCGACGAGCAGCGCCTCGAGGAAGAACGCGATGCCTTCGATCGCGAACGGTAGGCCGAACACATCGCCGAATGTCTTCGTGAAGCCCGGCCACAACAGGCCGAACTCGAATGACAGCACGGTTCCCGTGACGGCGCCCACGGCGAACGTCAGGCCGGCCGCGTGCGACCATCTCCGCGCGAGGCTCAATGCGGCCGCGTCGCCATGGCGTAGGCCCTTGTAGTTCGCGATGAGCATCAGGGTCGGCAGCGCCACACCCAGCGGTACCAGCAGGATGTGAAACGCCAGCGTGAAGCCCATCTGCGACCGGGCAGGTGTCAGCTGCACCGGCCCGGACGCCAGTGCCACCCAGGTGGTCGTCATGGCGCCGTCCTAGCCGGTCGAGGTCGTCTGGACGCCTGCCGGAGGTGGCCGTGGCGCCCACCCGGCCGGGGAGGTGGTCGCCGAGGCGGGCCGCGTTGAACGCACGCACTTGTCTCCGCCGCTCACGACATCTGCTCCTGGAGCATCTCGGCGACGATGATGCGGCTCGCCGCGTCGATCAGTGCCAGATGCGAGAAGGCCTGCGGGAAGTTGCCGAGGTGCCGCCCCGTGTCCGGTTCGAATTCCTCGGCGTAGAGACCGAGCGGTGACGCGACCCGCAGCAGCTTCTCCATCAGGTCGCGCGCGCGATGGATCTCGCCAACCACGGCTAGCGCTGACACGAGCCAGAACGAGCAGATGAGGAATGTGCCCTCTTTCCCGCTCATACCGTCGTCCGTCTCGCTGGTGTCGTAACGCAGGACGAAGCCGTTCTCGGTGAGGTCGTCGGCGATCGCGTTGACGGTATTCACGAGGCGCTCGTCGTTGGGTTCCAGGAGGCCGAATAGGACCGCGAGCAGCGTGGAGGCGTCGAGCGCGTCGGTGTCGTAGTGCTGGCGCAGCACGCCGCGGTCGCTTACACCGTGCGCGAGGACGTCCGCCTTGATCTCGTCTGCGGTTCGGCGCCAAGCGGTCGCCTTTTCGTCCTCGCCGGCGACGGCGGCGAGCTCAGCCGCGCGATCGAGCGCGACCCAGCACATCAGCTTCGAAGATACGTAGTGCTGCGGCGCGCCGCGGGCCTCCCAGATGCCCTGGTCGGGGTCCTTCCACACGCGAGTCGCGCACTCGGCCTGTGACTCGACGATTGGCCACAGGCGCCGCGGCAGCCGCTGGCTGTGCCGGACGTGCAGCAGGATCGAGTCAAGTACCGCGCCGAACACGTCGTTCTGCTTCTGGTTCCAGGCGCCGTTGCCGACCCGTACCGGATGCGCGCCCTCGTATCCGGACAGTTCGTCGCGCGTCTCCTCGGTCAAATCCCGGCGACCGTCGATGCCGTACATGATCTGCAGCGAGCCGTCCTCGGTCGGTTCGACGTCGGCGACGAACTGCATGAACTCGTCCGCCTCCCAATCGAGCAGGAGGTAGTGCAGCGCCCGCAGCGTGAACGTCGAGTCGCGCATCCAGGTGAACCGGTAGTCCCAGTTGCGCTCGCCGCCTGGCGTCTCCGGCAATGACGTGGTGAGGGCGGCGAGCGTCGCCCCGGTCGGCATGTAAGACAGTCCCTTGACGGCGACCGCCGACCGCTGCAGGTGCTCCCGCCACCGGTGGTCCGGGATGCGCGCGTTCTCGAGCCACGTCCGCCAGAAATCGGCGGTCTCGTCGATCATGGCCTTCGCCTCGTCGAACGTGCCCGGCGCGGCCAGCTGGTCGGCCCAGGACAGCGCGCAGTAGACGCGATCGCCGGCCTTCAAGATCCGTCGGCCGCGGGCACGGCCAGCCTCGATACCGACGGGGATATCGCTGCGCAATCGAACCGTGACTCCCGCACCGGATGCATCCGCAATGTGGCGCTGGGGGTCGCTCATCGACCACTCCGCCGTCGTCCGGCCATAGTCGAAGATCGGCTCACATACCATCTCGACCTCGACGTGCCCCGACGTGCATTCGACCGTGCGGACGAGCATGTGCCGGGCATCGGTGTCGGCGGGTGGTCGGGTGTGTTGCGTCACCGTGTCTTCGGGGCTCGCCGGGCCCATGACCAGGGCGTCGTGGACGACGAGCCAGCCGGTGCGCGTCCGCCAGGTGGACTCAATGACGTTCGTCCCCGGCAGGTATCGGCGGCCGCTCGGATGCACGATGCCGTACGGCCCGAACCGGAAGCTGCCTGCCTGCCGGTCGAGAAGGCTGGCGAAGATGCTCGGCGAGTCGAATGCCGGCACGCAGAGCCAGTCGACCGAGCCGTCCGGCGCGATCAGAGCGCCCGTGTGACAGTCGGAGAGGAACGCGTAGTCCGCGATCGGCGCATACGGCGAAACCTCGACGCGTTCCCCCTTAGCGGGCGTAGGTCGCGGCTGTTCGGTTCCGGGACGTTCAAGTGTTGTGGTCATGACTCCACCCATGGTTCGCGCCAACCGCCGACATCGGCGGTGAGCATGTCGGCTTCCTTCGGCCCCCACGTGCCAGGTTTGTATGGATGCACCGGCGGCGGCGAGTCCAGCAGCGGCTGCATGATCCGCCACGTCTCGTCGACACCGTCCTGCCGGGTGAAACGCATGCTGTTGCCGACCATCGCGGCGCGCAGCAGGACCTCGTAGGGCGTCGGACCTTCGCCGCCTTCCTGGGCGAACTCCATCTCCATGTCGATCGGCTCCGGCGAGAGGCTCCCGGCCCGCTTGGCCTCCAGGTCGAAGCGGATGCCGGTGGCCGGGTCGAGCTTGATGGTGATCTGGTTCGCCTCCGGATGGCGTTCCCCTCCCGTACGCAGGCCCAGCCGCGGTGGCTCCTTGAGGATCAGCCGGAACTCGGTCTGCAGCGCCGGAAGCTTCTTGCCGGTACGGATGAAGAACGGCACACCCGACCAGCGCCAGTTGTCGATGTCCAGTCGCAACGCTGCGTACGTCTCCGTCGTCGAGTCGTCGGCCACGCCGTCGATCGCCCGGTAGCCGTCATATTGCCCGCGGACGTAGTTAGCCGGATCCGCGGTGACGACCGCCTGCCAGAGCGCGCCCTTCGCATTGTTCAGCGTGTTCGGATCGCGGCCGGCCGGCGGTTCCATGCCGCCGACGGCGACGAGCTGCATGAGATGGTTGACCACAACGTCACGCAGCGCGCCGACCGGGTCGTAGAAGTGTCCGCGATCCTCGACGCCGAAGCTCTCCGCCATCGTGATCTCGACGCAGTCGACGTGGTTCCGGTTCCAGATCGGCTCCAGCATCGTGTTCGCGAAGCGGAAGTAGAGCAGCTCCTCGGTGCCCATCTTGCCGAGGAAATGGTCGATCCGGTAAAGCTGCGCCTCGTCGATGTACTGATGGAGCTCGTCCGCGAGCTCGATCGCCGAGGCACGGTCGTGGCCAAAGGGCTTCTCGACGACGATCCGCGCGTTCTTCGTCAGTCCGGCTTCCGCCAGGCCCTTGACAACCGTGCCGAAGAGAAATGGTGGGATCTCGAGGTAGAAGACAGGAAACTTGGCTCCGT